>JBAUJE010000001.1:0-1514 GCA_049683475.1 Coleofasciculaceae cyanobacterium
ATTTCTCATTTTTTCTGTATTAAATGAGCGGTCTTTTGTATAAAATGCCAACCGCCTTCTATAAATTGGTGGTTCGATACCTAGGGGACGGCAGATGAGTTCACAAAGGTCGGCTAAGGCAAATAGAGGAGCAGCGGGCAAACTAATAAATCTCGCTTTAACACCATAGTATTCACCAATGATAGAAACCATTTTCTTAAAAGTAATGGCTTCCTTATTGCCGCAAATAAAAACTTCTCCTACTGCTTGAGGATGAATGGCTGAGAATATAAAAAAGTCGGTCAAATCATCCACATGAATTAAATGGAGTAAGTTGCTACCATTCCCAATTACTGGTATCCACTGCCAGCAAACCATTTTAAAAATTTTCAAAAGTCTTTTATCACCAGGACCATAAATTATTGATGGTCGAACAACAGTAACTGGTAATCCTTCCTTTTTAGCAAAATCTCTGATCCACAGTTCACCTTCTAGTTTGGTTTCTTGATATATATCTCCGGGACTATAGGGGCAATTTTCATCACCAGGAGGGTTTTCTATATGACCATGAACACCAATTGTTGAAATATGGACAAATCGCTTAAAATCTGGTTGCTTTAAAGCATATTTTGCCAATAATTGTGTACTTACAACATGAACGTTATGGTAAACATTGTCAGCAGATTTAGCTTCTCTAAAAGGAGTGACAATGTGGAATATATAGTTAACTTCTTTTACCGCTTTTTCAATCAAAGCTTCATCAAAAACATCTCCTTTGATCCATTCAATTTTCATGCCATTGAAGGGTTCAAGCTGAGAGCTAGGGCGTGCAATAGCGACAATATCTAAACCTTGTGCCACTAATTTACGGATAAAGACGGCTCCTGTAAACCCTGTAGCGCCAGTTACCAAAACGCGACTACCAGCAGGCAGTTTAAATTGAGACTCTTCCATTTGTTTATTTACTTTAGTTTGTTCTAGCTTGTTTGTTTCAATTTCCATACCGAATTCCTAACTGGTTACTAACAAACCGCCAAGGGGTTTCTAGATAACCATAATTATTTATACTTACGGTTGAATCGAGTAGCATTTGTTTGAGCTGCTTACCCGGTTCTTCCCTACTCAATGAACCCTGAATTGTAAATCCGAAACTACCAGGACGACTTGCTTCAGAAGCTAAAGGAAGAGGGTCAGTTCCTGGTAAAACACGCAACCCTTGTTTTTTAGCTTGCTGGAAATAAATAGGTTGTAACCAGAAAATTGGACGTCCACTATTATCACCTAAGAAAAGAGTGGGAAAATTATTCTCTGTCAACAGCTTACTTAATAATTTTCCTCTCCGTCCAATCCACTTACCTACACCCCAAGGTATGACAGGTATTCCACCTGCTGATATGACAGACTGAATCGTAGTTTCTAAGGACAAACCATCCTCAACAAATTTGTCGGTGATTAACGCTAAAACCTCCAGTTTTTCTTTCGTGATAACTTGGCGACCAGCAATAATAAAAATGCCCTGACCAAGATTATTAGAG
>JBAUJE010000002.1:0-4565 GCA_049683475.1 Coleofasciculaceae cyanobacterium
CCTCTACCATCCCTCAAAAAATCAACAGGATAGTAACTTGCACACCAAAAGCGTTGTTGCTCGTTGTCCTCTGGCGTATTTCCAGAAATTTGAACGTTATAAATTGGTTGGTTAGTTTCAATAACTTGGCGTAAGAGGGATTCAACTTGCTCTGCTAAGTCAGGACGTAGTTCTTGTAATCTCTTACCCAAATGTTCTTCAATCGGAAAACCATTGATCTCAGCGAGGGTTTGGTTAATGCGCAGAAACGTTAAGTCTTTGTCGTGTAAGGATAAACCCACAGGACTAGTTGCATAAAGGTTTTCGAGAATTTCATTGGCTTGATGAAGTTCTTCTTGAACTCGTTTGAGCTCCTTAATATTGACAAACGTCAGGACTACTCCATCACTCTCATTGTTATCTCGGAGATAGGGATTGACCCGCATCAGTAAATAATGATTAGATTCGAGCAGCGTTACTTCTTGCTCACAAGACTCTTTTGTCTGATTAACCTGTTCGATCAGTTCTATTAAGTTAGGGCAGTCTAAATTATTAGTTAAATCCGTCAGGGGACGACCAATATCTGTTGATTTGACGTTGATAGCACGGTTGGCGGCGGGGGTGAACTTGCGGATATTGAGCTTGGCATCAAGAAAGACCACTCCAAGATCGGTGCTACGCAGCAAATTATCGATGTCGTTGTTAAGCTGGGTGAGTTCTTGAATTTTGGACTGATACTCTCGATTAACGGTATGGAGTTCCTCATTAACCGACTGAAGTTCCTCGTTAGTATTCTGCAATTGTTCATTGGATGCCAACAACTCTTCGTTAGTGGCTTGCTGTTCTTCGTTGGTGGTTTCTAGTTCTTCAATGGTGACTTGCAAATTCTCGCGAGTTTGCTGAAGTTCGTATTCTAATTCAGTAATTTGTTGAGCTGCTTCTGTATCGACATCAAAGCGAAGTGCAGCAGTAGAGACAGATGGCTGTGCTTCTATTTCTAATACGACAATCAGGTACTCTTGTGTCTTGGCATTGCTTTGGTCAGGCCCTACCTGTAACTTTACATTGAGTTCTTGTTCATCTCGTTTTAACTTAATGCCGGTGTAGAGAACGGGTTGTTTATCTCGTTTGGTACGATGTAAAGCTGCGCTGAGGGGAAGTTTCAGGGTAGGATGGACAATTTCGGTAACATCTAAAACTGCTTCACCGACGGGAAAATTTAGTAAGTTGGCATTATTGTAAAAAACACGCAGGAGTTGACTATCTTGGTTGACGAGCAAGCAGGTAACTTGTCGTTCGGCTAAACAATATTTAAAGACTTCTCCTAAAAGCCGATCAAGTTGCTGCTGTCTAGCTCTTGACCGAGTAGAAGACTTAATTGGTGTTACTATTGTTTGCCGAGTAATGGGAACCAGTGAAAATTTTGTGTCTCCTTGCTTGCGGAAAATTTTCCATTTGCTTTCTAATGGTGTAAATTCATCTCCTAAACCGCCTAGAGTTTCCGAACTCCCCAAAAATAGAACCCCTTGAGTTCCTAAGGCAAAGTGCAGCAGCCGCAAAACTTGTTGCTGAAGCTGCGGTTGCATATAGATTAAAACATTGCGACAGCTCACCAAGTTCATTTTGGAAAAGCCAGCATTTTTGGTTAAATCATGAGGCGCGATGATCAGCATTTCCCGTAGCGATCGCTTAACCTGATAGTGACCGCCATTATAGGTAAAGTATCTTTCAAGACGCTCTGGAGAAACGTCATTAGCAATACTGTCAGAATAAATGCCTTGAGCTGCAACTTCTAGAGCATTAGTATCAAGATCCGTGGCAAAAATTTTAACTTGAATCGCTTTATCAGCTTTTTGGAGTGCCTCATCAATTAAAATTGCCATTGAGTAAGCTTCTTCCCCAGTTGCACAGGCTGATACCCAGACTCTTAGCTGCTGCTGTGGTTTGAGTTGAGCAATCAGTTGCGGCAAAATGCTTGTTGCTAAAAACTCCCAAGCGGTTGGGTCACGAAAAAAGCAAGTTGCTCCAATCAGTAAATCCTGGCGCAACAACTTTTGTTCTTCTTCTGAATCTTGAAGGTAGCGAATATAGTGTTCTAGATTACTCTGGCGTGTTAAGGCACAGCGATGATGAATACGACGGCTGAGAGTACTAACTTTATAGTGTGAAAAGTTGATATCTTCTCGTTCAGCCAGAAGATCTAAAATTCTTTGCAGCTGGTTGGGGTCAATTAAGCTTGCGTCTTCCGGGGTTGATGAAGGAAAATTATCTGAGAAGCGGATAAGTTCATAGACGGTTTGGGCTAAATCTTGAGGCGAAAGAACTTCATCCACTAAGCCAGAGGGAATAGCACTAGTAGGCATACTAGTAAATTGAGCTGTCTCTGGCGACTGTACCAAAGCAATGCCCCCTGCTCTGCTCACAGCTTGCAATCCTTCTGTACCATCATTGCCAGTACCAGAAAGTAGAATTGCAATCGTCCGTTCTCCCCATCCTTGTACTAAAGATTGGAAAAATCGGTTAATGGGATAGTTGGGTGAATCTGATTTTTCCTGTAAGCGCAAACGCTGATTTTCTAGAACCAAGTTTTTCCGAGGAGGCATCACGTATACCTTACTTGGTTCGAGGAGCATCTGGTCTTGGATTACCTGAACTGGCAGTGTTGTTTGCCGCCGGAGGATTTCCGCCATCATACTTTTATGATTTGGAGAAAGATGCTGCACGACCACAAATGCGGCATTGGGATTGTCAGGTAGATTCCCGAAAAACGACTCCAGCGCTTGGACTCCTCCAGCAGAAGCACCAATACCAACAATAAAAAATTGATTCGGGTTGGGAGAGGTGTCAGTCATTGTCAGGCTTATCTCAGGTATCTAGATGGGGGATTAGAGGATACATTAGGGAAGCTTAACAAATTTTAGTGAAGACTAAAACTACCAAAAGAGCGATTATATAAGGGCTTGTACGTTACCTAATTGGGTGAAGCATCAGATCACTTAGCACTGACTATCTCTGTTGCTGTTTGATCAACCCAGTCTTATCTACGATTGGCTACTTTTGCTTAAAGCTTCTCGGATTTCTTAGTATAAAAGTTGGTTGCCAGAAGGATGGAAAAAGCCTGTGCAAAGGCGGCAAACTGCTAAGTTATCTGTTAAATAGATGATCAACGATCAGGAATTTCTACACGGTGCGGCATTTCTGCGGCTGATTAATTATGGAATTAGGATTACAATCACCCACGGGTCTTCGATACATCCTTCACTGTATTTGTTAGAAACAGATAATAGTAAGTCTGCTGTTCTCTTTAAAGTTTCAAAAAAACCGAAATCTGCATGGTCTTTTACCTTAAGTAGTCAGGAAGAATCAGCTCTAGATACATTGCATAACAAATACCATAACCTTTCTATATTCATAGCCCTAATCTGTCACAAAGACGGAATCTGTTGCTTAGCAGAAAAGCAGCTTTGGAGTGTTTTAGATAAAGAAGTGGGTATTAGTGGTCAACATATATCTGTGTCAAGGCAAACACGCGGTAGCTATCATGTAAGTGGCCCAGGTAGGCAGCAGATGGAGCAGGCTGTACCTCAAAGTAACTGGCCTCGCGTAGTTTTTTAAATTAATAAAAAGGTTATGAGTGAAATTTCTATTAAAACTGATGGATATTGCATCAATAAGTTTATTGACCGGATTAGAAGCAAACTTGGGGATAAAGCAGCGGAACAGTTAAAGCAAACTGCTGTTAAGGTTGTCCAGAACTGTGTTGAGGTCTATTCCCAAAAATTTGGTTCTGTTGATGTGGGTTTTACAGGTACAGGTATTGTTAGTAAGCCTTATAAGAGTCAAAATAAGGATGAAAAAATTCCCTATGGCACTACTGGATTAATTTACGGCAAAGTCCAAAGTGGCAAGACTAATACTACTATTGCTACGCTGGCACTTGCTCAAGCTAACCAATTTCGTTGCTTTATCGTACTGACTTCTGACAATACTTGGCTCGGTAAACAAACTGCTGATCGTTTCGCCAATCAGCTAAAAGGGGGGCCAGTTGTTTTTAACTGGGAACAATGGAGAAGCGATCCAGAAGAATTTGCCCAGCAACTGCTCGACTACATCAATGATACGGGTGTTGTCCTGGTATCGACAAAGAATGTGCGCCACCTCGATAATTTGCTTAGGGTTCTCAAGTCCGCTAAAGCTCGAAGCGTACCGACTCTGATATTTGATGATGAGGCGGATAATGCCAGCCCAAATACCAACGAAGCAAAGCAGGCAAAGCAAGTAAAGAAGGGTGAAGCCCAGGTTAAAGATAGTGCAATTTTTGAAAAAATAGGCAATATTCGGGAAGAAGTTGCTAATCACATTTACTTGCAGATTACCGCAACTCCCCAAAGTTTGCTACTCCAAAGTCTTGGACATCCGTGTAGTCCGGTTTTCTGTGCTGCTCTTCCTGAACCAGGTGAAAGTTACAGCGGTTCCCGCTGTTATGCGGCACAGTTAATTTGAGTTTTGGACAAGGGCGATATAACGAATGAAAGCATATTCAGTCGATTTGCGAGAAAAAATCGTGACAGCACATTTAGCAGAAA
>JBAUJE010000003.1:0-10214 GCA_049683475.1 Coleofasciculaceae cyanobacterium
TCAGGCTGTTAGAGTAGTAACGGTAGAAGATGAACCCCGTGTAATTGAATTACGGGGAGAAGAAGTCCAAAAGGTAAATCATGCCTACGGTACTAACGGTATTATTACTGAGTTAGAAATTCCCCTGGCTCCTGCGTATCCTTGGGCAGAATTAATTGTTGTTTTTGACAACTTTATGACGGCGGCTAGGTTCGGACAAGCCCTCAGTTATGCCGATGGTTTAATTAAAAAGTTAGTTAGTATTCACGCTTGGCCAATCCCTTCTTATTTTACTGCTTTAAAGGATTATTTACCAGAAGGTAAGCATTGTGCTTTATTAATGGTTGCCGAGTCTTCTTTAGAATCCCTAGAAGATTTAATTAAAGAATATAACGGCAGCGTTACTTATCAAAAGTCTGCCCAGGAAGCAACTAAAGGCACAGCTTTAGCAGAATTTACTTGGAATCATACTACTTTACATGCTCGTAGTGTTGACTCTGGTCTTACTTATCTACAAAGTCTCTTTCCCGTTGATAAAAATCTTACCTTAGTAGAGCAAATGTGTCAGTACTTTGGTGATGAGGTGATGATGCATTTAGAATATCTGCGACTTGGTGGAGAGATTATGCCAGCCGCCTTGCAAGTAGTACGTTACAGTACAGAAGAACGCTTGAATGAGATTATTCACTACCACGAAGAACAGGGGGTAATGATTGCTAATCCTCATACCTATACTGTCGAAGGTGGGGGCATGAAAACTGTCGATATGGAGCAGTTTAAATTTAAAGAAATGGTCGATCCTTATGGGTTACTCAATCCTGGTAAGATGCAAGCTTGGGAGGAGTTGAAAAGAGAAAATTAAAAATTCCCTTCTTGTTGATGGCAGATAGCCAGTCTTTATGCAAAAGGTTCGCCATTGTGGACAGCCCATAAAGAACGGCGGTTGGGAATCCAGCCTCTACCTCCAATTGCAGGTAAATGTCCTTCTGGGGCTGTTAGTTGAAAGTTAAGGTCTTTATACCACAGCCAATTACCATTAATACGCCAGCCAACGCGATCGCTAAATTGACCAAAATCGTTGACTTGTTCCCAGATGCGCTGTTGACTACTAAAACCAAAGCGTCCTTGACTGTATCGCAGCCATAACTTATCTATGGTAAATAAGTCAGTGAGCGGAAATTTTTCAATACATTTTTTGTCCAGCCAGCCTTCTTCTGTTCGATGAGCAATCTTTATTAAACATTGGATTTTTAACTAGCGAAAAAACACCATTTACCCAATAATAATTCAGGCATACATAATTAAATTTTTCTAAAAATGCATAGCCCTGTACCCCCAGAACGTTTTTTCCCCTACCTAACCTGGACAGATATCCAGGAAATGCCAGATAAAGAAAATGTGGTAATTATTCAACCTGTAGGTTCAATTGAGCAACATGGCCCCCATTTACCGCTTATCGTTGACTCAGCAATTAGTATAGGAGTCCTTGGTCAAGCTTTAACTAAGTTAGAAGACAATATTCCGGCCTATGCTTTACCTAATTTATATTACGGTAAATCGAATGAACATTGGCATTTCCCCGGTACTATTACCCTTTCTGCTCAAACACTTTTAGCCGTACTCATGGAAATGGCAGATAGTATTTATCGAGCAGGATTTCGCAAATTAGTATTAATGAACTCCCACGGTGGACAACCCCAAGTAATGGAAATTGCCGCACGGGATATTCATCAGCAATATGGAGATTTCTTAGTTTTTCCCCTATTTACTTGGCGAGTACCTTATCCAGGCAAAGAGTTAACAACGCCAGAAGAATTAGAATATGGTATTCATGCTGGGGACTTAGAAACTAGTGTAATGCTCTCATTGCTGCCAGAACAGGTGAGAATGGATAAGGCAGTTAAGGAATATCCCCACGGTTTACCAGAAGATAGTCTCTTGAGTATGGAAGGAAAATTACCTTTCGCTTGGGTGACAAAGGAGTTAACTGGTAGTGGGGTGTTAGGGGATGCTACAGCAGCTACAAAAGAAAAAGGCGATCGCTTATTAGAATCTGTAACAGATGGTTGGGTTCAGGTAATCAAAGATATTTATAAGTTTCGCCAACCTCAGTTAGGAAAGGACTAATTTACTGATAAAAGGCTTAGCCACTCGTCGATAATAAATTCTAGTATCGCGTTAGACTTGAAAAAACCTGTGCTGCAACAATATCGATGCCTGCTAAGGATATTTACCATAATGCTGTTAGATTTGCATTGGTCAAAGATGGCTGGGAGATTTTAACAGAAGATTATACCTTGGAGTATGGCGGCGATCGCTTATACGTTGATATTGCAGCAGAAAAATCGATTGCAGCAGAAAAGCAGGGTCGAAAAATCCTTGTAGAAGTCAAGAGTTTCTTGGGTCGATCGTTTGTAAATGACCTAGAAAAAGCTGTGGGTCAGTATATCGTTTATCGCGATATTTTGCTAGAAAAAGAATTGTATTTTCAACTGTATTTGGCAATTACCAAAGGAACTTATAAAAATTATTTTCAACGCAAGTTAACTCAGATGATTATCAATCGCAATCAGATTAATTTGTTAGTCGTTGATTCAGAAAGTGAGGTGATTGAGCAGTGGATAGATTAAAGCATTATCGAGAAATCGTCCAGGAAGTTTTAACAGAATATCATCGGCTCAATGAAAAATCTGGTTCTACAACTGAAAGTGCTTTAGCCTTTGATGAGGTACACGATCAGTACCTTTTGCTGCTGATGGGTTGGCTCAAAGATGAACGGATTAAGAGTGTGATGATTCATATCCGTTTGAAGGATGACAAGATTTGGATTGAGGAAGATTGGACAGAGGATGGGGTGGCGACAGATTTGTTACAGAAGGGGATTGCACGAGAGGAGATTGTTTTAGCGTTCCATCCACCTCATGTTAGACAATATACTGAGTTTGCGATCGCTTAGCGGCTCAAACATGAGTATCGCTTATTAGAGAAAAATCCTTATGCCTTATAGTAAGCGCTTTCTTCAGGAAGCTTCCCCTATCAATCCCACTTCTTTGCTCAAAGATATCCTGCAAGAAACACTGCCTTGGGCGATCACCCACCTACTTAGTCCTGCAACTATGAAGCAGTACCTAAAAAAAACTGTTAACCCAAAATACCGTCCACAGTCTGACGACATTAGTGTAGAAACAGATTTACTGATTGTTGACTTACTGAGACAGCGGACACCTGCTGAACGCTTGATGATGGCAGCATCTTTAACTCGTAGCGCCCGTGAACTCTCACTTTGTTCTCTACGTCAACAATTTGGGTATCTCTCCTCAGTCCAGTTTGCCCAAAAAATTGCCTCAGCATGGCTACAAGAATATTGTCCTCCTGACTACATCCTAACGGGTGTACCTACCATGTGGATTCAAGATTCGGTTTCATTAGCTGTCAAGCTTCACCCCATTTTTGAAGAATTGCAGATTCCCTATTACATTACTGGTGGGGTAGCTGCAATCTCTTATGGTGAAACCCGCACCACACAAGACTTAGACTTAGTAGTGGCAGTCTCCCCTTCAGACATTGATCTTCTGGCTAACGCCATGTCTCAAGCGGGGTTCTATGTTCCTGGTATTGATGATGTGAAATCAGGTCGGATGAGAACCTTGCAAATTACAGATATGGAGAGCATTAGCCGTGCTGACTTGATGATAGCCGGAAACGATGAGTTTGAGTGTTTGAAATTTGAGCGACGGCGAGTATTTGAGTTTAGAGGTACAGCACTTTATTTTTCTTCTCCTGAAGATGTCATTTTGAGTAAACTGCGGTGGAGACAGCGTTCTGGTTCGGAAAAACAATGGCGTGACGTTTTAGGAGTCCTCAAAGTACAAGCTGAAAATCTAGACTTTGATTATTTAGAACAGTGGGCAAGACGGCTAAACATTACTGACGCGCTCAATCTAGCCCTAACTGAAGCGACAATTTAGGGCTGGGGATTGACGCTTTAATCAACAGAAGCAGCCTATCTCAATCATCTACGGAACGGTTACGAGTGGTACAGTTTGGCGGTTTCTCAAACTAGAAGGGCAAACTTTTACTATAGACCTGACTGATTATCCACTACCGCCAGTTGAGACAATTTTGGCTTTTTTGGTTTTGTAAATTGAGTTCTATAATTTATCGAGTTCTAATATGCACCCTGGGAATAAGTAAGCTCATAACTGTGCGAGTAAATCTCGAATATTAGACCAAAAGGATCTTCTACGTAAACCATTTTGTAGGGTTTTTCACCAGGATAATACTCTCGAATTGGCATTCTCTGCTTTCCCCCGTGTGCCACAATTTTTTCGACAAGACCCTCTATATCGGGATCTTGAACACAAAAGTGAAATGTGCTTGTCTTCCAATATTCAAAGTCCTTTGGTTTCTCGTTATTTTTAAACTCGAACATTTCTATACCAATTCTGTCACCCGTAGACATATGAGCGATTTTGAATGACCCCCAGCCAGTACCAAATACATCAATACACATTTGACCTATAGGTGTTTCCGACTCTTCAGTGATTACAGTTGGTTTCATGATTAAATACCAATCCATAACCTTGCTATAAAAATCAACGGCTTTTTCTACATCAGGAACGGAAATTCCAATATGAGAGAATGTTCTCGGATAGTTACTCATAGCATTTATTCTCTAATTTAAAGTTAACTGTATTTTACCTATGGCTAATTAATCTAAATTTATTAGATCTTGATTCCAAATTCGTACTACTATCTGGCGAATAAGGGAGTAGATACAAGAACCATTCCCGATTATCTCGGTCATGCCAATATTCATCATACTCTCAGGTATGCATAGCTTTCGGCAGCTAGATTTGAGAGTTGGTCGAATTAGTTTCAAAAAGCGGTTTTGAAATGCTTATGAAGCAAGGGTTTCGAGCTAGATTGCCTCTGGTTAAAGCTTCGCTAGTTTTTCCTCTACTTCCTGCACCAATTGAACTAACTTTTCCGCCGCATCCGGTTCTCCCCTAACACTACGCAAACGCGATCGCATCTCCTCTAGTTTTTCTGGATGGGTTAAATAGTCAATTACCCTCTCAGCCACATCTACAGGTTCTAACTTGGACTAGTGGGCGCATTTGAACAGAAACCTACAGTTATGAACATTTTTCCGCCAGAAAGCCTTGTAAAGAAAAGCATTCAGCGATTGACCTTTTTGCTGAGCAATGTATGATGCACGCCGCTAGTGTAAGCTCGAAATTGAAATTAATTAAAGGGAGTTGCAATGAAAGCTACAGGACGTTGCCTATGTGGTGCTGTTACATATTCTGCCGAAGAAGTAGAAACGAATGTTCATAGTTGCCACTGTGAAATATGTCTGCGATGGAACGGTGGACCAGCTTTTGCTGTGAGTGTTGGTCAGGTCAGTTTTAACGGTGAGCAGAACATCGGTCGATTCGATTCGTCAGAATGGGCCGAACGAGGATTTTGTAGTCGTTGTGGCACAAATCTTTTCTATCGCTTGAAAGAGACAAATCATTATGTGCTTTGGATGGGAACTTTTGATGACTTAATGCCATTTAAGCTTGCAGGCGAAATTTACATTGACAAAAAGCCTGCATTGTATAGTTTAGCAGGCGATCATCCCCGCCTCACGGGCGAAGAGTTTATGGCATCACTTAAAGAAGAAGATAATTCGTAATAAGGCAGCTATTAGAAGTACCCATAATAAAGGAGAATTTTCCATGTCAATAGAAGGAATCTTTCCGATTGCATTGATCTTGGCTACATTTTTGTGTTCTCTAGTAGCAGGCTTCCTGTTTGCTTTTGCCTTAGTGGTGATGCCCGGTATACAAAGCTTAAATGACCGAGAGTTCATTCGAGCTTTTCAGGTGATGGATAGTATTATCCAGAATAATCAGCCGATTTTTGTGTTGGTCTGGCTTGGTTCTATTGTGGTTTTGGTAACTTCGGCTGTGCTTGGCATCGGGCAATTGGATGGGGCTGGGTATCTGCTTATAATCTTCGCTTCACTTTCTTACATTTTCGGTGTCCAATTACCGACCTTCACTATTAATGTGCCGCTGAATAACAAACTACAAACTCTCGATGTTGACAAGATGAATGAAACGACATATGAAGCAGCTCGTATAGATTTTGAACCACGTTGGAATCTATGGAACTCAATCAGGACACCTTTTGCGTGCCTGACATCTGCCCTCTTAATAATTTTACTATTTAGACTTTAAAGAAATGCATTTGATTACTAATTCTAACCTTGGGGTATTCACTCACTTGGAAGTAACTCCATAACCAATTGAACCAACTTTTCTGCAGCACCTGGTTCTCCCCTGACACTACGCAGACGCGATCGCATCTCCTCTAATTTTTCTGGATGGGTCAAATAATCAATTACCCTCTCACCCACATCCCTAGCTTCTAATTTCCCCACCAATTCCGGTACAATTTCCTCTTTAGCCCAAATATTCGGCCAAGCAAATAATTTTTTCTGCCGCAGCACTAACCAATTAATCAGTTTGGCAAAAGCAGAACCAACTCCCGGTAAATTAGCCAATAAACCCGGTATCCCATCCCAAGAACGCATTGCATCTAACTGTTGGGTAGGTAATAAAACCATCATCGGTACAGCTAAAGCGCCAAGTTCGGCAGTATTTGCCCCCACCGTAGTTAGACAGATGGAACACTGGCAAAGTAAATCATAAGCAGGAAACTCCGTTACTAGTTCTACCCGTAATCCCCCGGAAGTTTTCAAGAACGGTTTTTCCCCAGTATCAGAGTCAGGTATAACCAATTGGCCACTAACACCACCCACTTTAGGAATAACCGAATTTTTCCTAGAGTCGGCAAACTCAGCCAAACTTGGCAAATCTAAACTAGGAGCAACCGGAATAACAAAACGGGTATTAGGTAGCTGGTTATAAATATATTGAGCGATCGCCAGAGAAAAAGGCACCCCCTGAGAAAGCTTCGCCGCCTTTGAGCCAGGTAGAAGTCCGATTAAGAGAGGTGAGGAGGTGAGGAGGTGAGGAGGTGAGGAGGTGTTAGCGAAGCGGGACGAAGTCCGGGGGTGAGGAGGTGAGGGAGATGAAGGAAATTCAGAAAAATTCCCCCCTGTCTCCCCGTCTCCTTGTCTCCCCATCTCCCCATCTCCCTGAACGTCTGCCATCAAATCCCCCACTACTGTCATTTTCTGCCAATACTTGCGGGGGGCTTTGGCGATAACTTCTGGCTTCATAACACCAAACTTATCAATCCATCGATGCCAACGGGTTTCCCATTCGGCGTAAACAACGGTTTGATAACCTAGGCGTTTACCAATAACCACAGGAAAAAATTGATCCCCACCCAGAAATACAACTACTCCTTGAGGATGCCAGTCCCAGTTTTGAGCAGTTACTCCCCTGAGTAAAAAAGGGGAAAAATGCTTTGCTCCTTGTACTCTATCTACTTCCGGGTAGGATTTGGCGATCGCTTCCTCTTTACCTGTGGCATTGGGACAGGGAGAGAGGACAACGGAAATGCGTACTTTATTTCCTAGCTTTTGCCGCAATGCTCTCACCACTGGACGAACCCAGGTAGCTACTTCCCCTGGTCCATTGGAGAGAAGCAAAATATCAACTAATTCAAATTCCATACTATATTCTTTGACTTATGTAAATATTTACATAGTTAATTATTTATAAGAGAATTTTGAGCGAATGCTTCAATAACTGTCAAAAGTTGTGAATAAATATATCGAAAAGTTTATCAAATTGTTTCAGATAAGCATTTTGGTAGTAATTAGGGAGGTTTTTTTGATAGAAAACACTTAATTGCAAAAAAATAAATGCTTAATTAGATTGCCAAGACTGTAATCATACAGACTAGTTATTAAGCTGTCAGCAAAGTTAAAGAGTGAGTAATCCCGCAGAAGCGTGATATATAAACCATCTTCTCACTCCTTGACAATCCCCAGATTTACCAGATTTAGAAGAAGAGAACGCGCATCATAAGGAGTCCAACTGCATGTTTACTAGCGTCAAGTCCACCATTCGACACATTACCCCCGATACCCTCAATGGTCGTCATTTAATTAAGGTGGTCTATGTCGTTTTAGAAGCACAATATCAGAGTGCCCTCTCAGCGGCTGTTCGCTCAATTAACCAAAAAAGCCCGGATCTAGCGATTGAAGTCAAAGGCTACCTGATTGAAGAACTCCGGGATCAGGAAAACTACGAAGGTTTTAAACAAGCTGTTGCCGAAGCTAATATATTTATCGCTTCCCTGATTTTTATTGAAGATTTAGCAGAAAAAGTAGTTACGGCTGTTAGTCCCCATCGCGATCGCTTAGATGCGGCTGTTATCTTCCCCTCCATGCCCCAGGTAATGCGCCTCAATAAACTGGGTAGTTTCTCTATGGCGCAATTGGGTCAATCGAAAAGTGCGATCGCCCAGTTCATGCGTAAGCGTAAAGAGAAGTCTGGGTCTTCTTTCCAAGATGGCATGCTCAAGTTGCTGCAAACCTTGCCGAAAGTACTTAAGTACATGCCCATCGACAAGGCCCAAGATGCCCGTAACTTTATGCTCAGTTTCCAGTATTGGTTGGGAGGTTCCCCCGATAATCTGGAAAACTTCCTGCTGATGTTGGCAGATAAATATGTACTCAAAGGGCAAAAGCTAAGTTTTAATGAGCCAGTAGTATATCCAGATATGGGCATCTGGCATCCTCTCTCTACGAAAATGTTTGAGAATGTCAAAGATTATTTCAACTGGTATAGAAGCCGTGAGGATATTGCCGAAGATTTAAAAGACCCCCTTGCCCCTTGTGTTGGTTTAGTGCTGCAACGTACCCACCTAGTTACGGGTGATGATGCCCATTATGTGGCGATGGTACAGGAATTAGAAGCAATGGGCGCTCGCGTTATCCCGGTTTTTGCTGGGGGCTTAGACTTTTCTAAACCAGTTGATGCCTATTTCTACGAGACACCTGTTAGTAAGGATGGACAAGGACAAGTTGCCTTAGTTGATACCGTTGTCTCCCTAACTGGTTTTGCCCTAGTTGGTGGCCCGGCTAGACAAGACCATCCCAAGGCGATTGAATCTTTAAAACGGTTAAATCGACCCTATATGGTGGCACTGCCCCTAGTTTTCCAAACTACCAAAGAGTGGGAAGATAGTGATTTGGGACTACATCCGATTCAAGTCGCCCTGCAAATTGCCATACCGGAACTAGATGGGGCAATTGAGCCAATTATTATGTCCGGTAGGGATGGGGCAACAGGCAAAGCGATCGCTCTTCAAGATCGTATTGAGGCTGTGGCACAAAGGGCGATGAAATGGGCAAATCTGCGCAGGAAGCCCAAATTAGATAAGAAAGTCGCTATTACTGTTTTCAGCTTCCCACCCGATAAAGGCAACGTGGGTACTGCTGCTTACCTAGATGTATTTGGTTCCATCTATAAAGTGATGGAAGCCCTCAAAAATAATGGCTACGATCTCCCCAACCTGCCAGAGTCAGCCGAAGCCCTGATGCAGGAGGTAATTCACGATGCCCAAGCCCAGTATGCTACCCCAGAATTAAATATTGCCTACCGCATGTCGGTGATGGAATATGAACGCTTCACCCCCTACTCCACCCGTTTAGAAGAAAATTGGGGCCCACCACCAGGACACCTGAATAGTGATGGGCAGAACCTACTAATTTACGGTAAGCAATTTGGTAATCTATTTATCGGTGTGCAGCCTACCTTCGGTTATGAAGGGGACCCGATGCGGTTACTCTTCTCCCGTTCTGCCAGCCCTCACCACGGTTTTGCTGCCTACTACACCTACTTAGAGCAAATTTGGCAAGCTGATGCTGTCCTGCATTTTGGCACCCACGGTTCTTTAGAATTTATGCCAGGTAAGCAGATGGGCATGTCGGGTTCATGTTTCCCCGATAATTTAATTGGTTCAATTCCCAACCTTTACTACTACGCTGCTAATAACCCCAGTGAGGCAACTATTGCCAAGCGCCGTAGTTATGCAGAAACCATTTCTTACCTAACTCCTCCGGCGGAAAATGCGGGTTTGTATAAGGGTTTAAAGGAACTGAGTGAGTTAATTGCTTCCTACCAAACCCTCAAAGAAACCGGACGCGGTATCCCCATTGTCAATACAATTATGGATAAATGCCGCATGGTCAATCTGGAGAAAGATATTGACCTACCGGAGAAAGATGCCAGGGACTTAACGGGTGAGGAACGGGATTTAGT
>JBAUJE010000004.1:0-4073 GCA_049683475.1 Coleofasciculaceae cyanobacterium
AGATGGGGGAGATGGGGGAGATGGGAAAAAATTCTCCCCTATTCCCTTTTCCTCACCTATATGTTCACGACTAAAATAGGATTGTTATATTACCGACCAGAGAGCATTAGACTAGAGGAAGAATCATCAAGAGCTTTAGCAATTCGCTCGACATCTAGCAGAAAAATTGTTCTCCCGCTTGCTTCATGAGGATAAATTGCCACATTACTAACTAACTCAAGCAGGACTGATTGGTTTTCAGACTGGGGTAGAGTGCGTACATTCTCTGGGATTATTTCTACCAAATTAGGTGGTTCTTCGACAGGAATGCCCCAAAGCTCTCCCTTACTAGTACAACTAACCACTAAAAAGGGTTGATTCGTGGCTACTTGAGTCCTGTCATCTGAACTTAGCTTCTCAGATAAATCTAATACTCTAATTGTATGACGACCGAGTTGGACTAGTCCCATTTTTCTTAGTCCTTGGTCGTTTTGAAAAGAACAATTAACTACTTTGACTACTTCCTTAACCGGAAGCGCCAAAAGATAATCTGTTATCTTAAGAACGATAAACTTCTCAGTTTCTAGCTCGTTATCCATGTTTGTCTCTAGTTAAATAATTAATTAACTGTCCACTAGCTCCGTTAGCATTGCTAACAGCTTGTGTTCCAGATAAGGCTTAGTAATATAATCTGTAGCCCCCAACTCCTGAGCGACTAAACGGTGCTTATCACCACTTCTAGAAGTTAAAAGTACTACAGGAATTTCCCCTAAAACTGAGTCTTGTTGACGATATTTGAGAAATTCAAACCCATTCATGCGAGGCATTTCAATATCACAAATTACCAAATTAATGTTTTGATAACGCTGAATTTGCTCAATTCCCTCATAACCGTCCTTGGCTTGAAGTACTTGGTAACCAGCTTTCTCTAAGGTAAGGGCCAGGGTTTGACGTACAGTAATTGAGTCATCGACTACGAGAATAGTTTTCTCTGGTTTGGCTCCAAAATCACTAGTAACCTTCCTGGTTGGTGGCAATTGTCGTTGTTGCTGCTCTGAGGGAAGAACTAGGGTTGAGGAACTTGTTGCATCCCAGTAAGCATTAGTGTATTCTACTGTCTCAGTCGCAGCAGCCTTGCTCTTTGCTGGTGCCAGTAAGCTTTCACTACCAATCGGATTTTGTCGATCACTCAGGTACTCAATTAAAGATTTTCCATCTAATACTAGTGTCAGTCGGCCATCGGCCATAATACTACCTCCATAGACAAAGGTAGGTGGTAAAATCATTGAACCTAGGGGACGAATCACTAATTCTTGATCTCCGAGCAGTTGATTTACTTCGAGAGCAAAAAGTTGCTCCTGAGAACGGATCAACAGAATAGGTTTCACCTGTGGCTCAAAGGCAAAAGGCTGTGGGTTAGAGTGGGGGGAAGGTTCCGGTAAGGATGAAGAGTAATTTAGGACTTGGCTAAGCTGGTAAATGGGAATCAGTTGCTCATCAGCACCCTTACCCCAACGTAAAGCCTTACCATCTGACCAAGACTGAATTTGCTCAGGACGAGGGATAATAATTTGCTCGACTTGCTCGGCGAACAAAGCATAAATCCGTTCACCCCCAATCAAACTGGTGCTACCATCCCAATCACTAGCCTGAAAGAGAAGTAACTTAGCAATCGTTAGACTCAGAGGAATTTGCAGTCGGAAAGTTGTACCCTGGTGCAACTCAGAATCAACCTCGATTGAACCTTTAAGAGCTTGTAGTTGGGTACGCACTACATCAAGGCCAACACCACGTCCAGATAGATGATTTACTTCTGAGGCTGTAGAAAAGCCTGGTTTAAATAGTAAATCCGTCAGCTGATGCTGATCTCGGTTATCACTTATATGGGGAGTGAGGAAGTTTTTTTCTAGGGCCTGTTGATAAATCTTTTCAAAATCCAAGCCTTGACCATTATCTTCTACTTCAATTACTAGGTAAGAACCTTGATGATAGGCACGGATTGCAATTTCACCATAATTTGGTTTACCCAATTTTTGCCGAACAGGAGGAGATTCAATTCCATGATCAAAAGCATTGCGGAGTAAATGCAGTAGAGGATCATAGAGCTTTTCTGCCACTGCTTTTTCTACTAACACTTCATTCCCATGAAGTTCCAAGCTCACAGGCTTATCGTGTAAGATTTCTAGCTGCCTTAAAATGCGGGGAAAGCGATTGAAAATTGCTCCTAAAGGCAACATTCTAGCTTCCATCAAAGCATCACGAGTGCTGTTGAGCAAACGGCACTGTTTTTCTAAAGTATGATGGGAATTCCTCGCAAATAGATCAATAGCATCAGCCGCCTCTGCTAGTTGCACAGCATCATCAAGAACTGACTGGACAGCTAGTTGAGCTTCACTGTAACGGTCTAATTCTAGGGCATCAAAACGCTCAAAAGAGGAAGAAGAAAACAGGGATGAATTAGGAATCGACTGACTAGTTAGGCTTCCTGAATGAGTTGCTCTCAGCTTTGATTTAGAGTGTTTGTTGGGCAAACTAAACAGACGATCGGACAAATCTTCTAGTTCACTAAGCCGTTGTTGATGTTGTTGTAGGCGGGTGAGGAGAGTTTTTACCTCAGCTTGCAGTTGTTCGTTTTGAAGTAACTGCTGATTTTGGTTAGTTAGTAGCTCTCCAACTGAGTAATTGAGGTGTTCTAAATGCTCAACATTGACCCGTACAGTTGGGGCAAGTTTCTCCCTTGGGGGAAGAGCTGATTGGTCTGTAAGTAATTTTTCTCTATCCCTAACTTTACTAATTGCCGGCTCTCTATTTGCTTGGAGCGGAGAAAAATTATTTATAGTTTCTTCTTGCTTCTTGATTGCCTTCTGTTCTGAAGATATTTCAGCTAATTCAGGGATAGAGGCGCTGTTATTAGACAAATCTGATACACCTTGCCCTCCCCAGATAGATTCTAAGAGGGGATTGCCTAATTCTTCATCGTCCAGTTCGCTGTCAATATTTTCTGTGGAAAAGTCCAGATTTTCTGAATCTTCTGTTTCTAATGCAGCTAACTCTGAATCAGTTGCTTCTAGGTCAATCTCACTATCAATATTTTCTGTGGAAAAGTCCAGATTTTCTGAATCTTCTGTTTCTAATACAGCTAACTCTGAATCAGTTATTTCTATGCCAAACTCACTATTGATATTTTCGATGGAAAAATCTAGAGGCTCCGATTCTTCTATTTCCGGTCCCACTAACCCTGATTCAGTAGAAGTTATCTCTAGTCCGGCTAGTTGTTGTAGAGCAACTGAAGGTTGGCCACCTTGGTTGCGATCGCCATTGAGTACAGCTTCCTGTCCTGCGAGAAAGTCTTCTGTAGCGAGTCTGGCAATACGTTCTACCTGCTCTGGCTGGTTATCTAAGGCGGTGATTGCTGCTTGGGCAATAGCTCCAAAACCTGGTAAACCTAGTGATTCAGCCAAACCTAGAAAAACTTCTGCCTGAGTCCGTAATGTATTAGCAATCTCCTGGGGACTACCAGTGCTTTGCACTTGGACTAGTTCTTCTAGTCTTTGGCTCACACCCACTTCAAAGATGGACTGAGTTACATCAAAACCTAATTCAGAAGATGAGGGAAGATGAGCTTCCCGACTAAAACAGTCCCCTAATTTCTCTTGCAGTTGAGCAAAAATAGTGGCGGTTCGGTCAAGTACCTCGGCTTCATCAATTTGCCCCCCTGTCAGTTCAGCAGTTAGAGGTAGACGTAAACATTCAAAACCTTCAAAGATTAAAGCTTCAACTTCTTGGTCAATAGACAAATCTGGCTGACACAGAGCTTTAAAAACATCCTCTAAGGAGTGAGCTACAGTTTTAATAGTCTCCAAGCCAACACTGGCGGCAGCACCTTTAAGGGTATGGGTTGCCCGCATTAAATTGTTGACTTTGTTGATACTAAAATCCTCTCGAAGACTGAGCAAGTCTTGTTCTAAAGCTTGCAACAATTCCGGTGCTTCTTGAAGGAAATAACGATAGCCCTGTTCACGAATATTCGCATCATTATTCATTGTTCATTGTTTATGAGATATCTGGCAATAAGCAATAAGTGACAAAAAAAT
>JBAUJE010000005.1:0-3257 GCA_049683475.1 Coleofasciculaceae cyanobacterium
AGCCCTGATCCTACAGAAGAACCTTGTTGGGAAGTGATCAATTTTGACTTAGAAAAAGAACCAGGTATCCCTGTACGCTACCCCTATTTCCGTTTATTTGAGTAGGCATGGCACTGCTACATCACACCTCGATTCGCACGGCTAATATCCATCGTGCGATCGCTTTTTACAAAAAATTAGGATTCAGCGTCTGTGAACGATTCAACGCTGGTATAACTCTTGCTTGTTGGCTAGAGGGATCGGGAGGACGAATTGAGCTAATTCAAATTCCGGAACCGCAACCAGCCGCCGATGCCTTTGGTAACGAACATTACGTTGGCTATTACCATTTGTCTTTTGACATTACCAATTCCTCAACGGATCTGCCCAGTTGGTTGGATTCTCTGCGCCAAAGTTTTGCCGAAGCATCCAGTCAGAACCCAGAGCAGTTTCAACCCCTCAAGATACTCCTAGAACCAACCCAGCAAATCATTGGCGAACAGGTTTATGAGGTGGCATTCATTGCCGATACAGATGGGCTGCCTTTAGAGTTTTTGCGAGTCTTGGGCAAAAATTAGCTCAATTACGGACTCACCAAGTTGATATTAACGCCAACTTTTCCTTTTTTGGCTTTTTCATCTGCCGAGGTGGGCGTTTAGCACAGGTCTTGCGACTTGTGCATATAATCGTTCAATTGTATGTGATATTTATCCCCTCAACGTAGGTGACATAAATCATCGGAAGGTACTTAGGCTTTATTTACTATGCATTAGCCAGATCATCTCTTTTTTTGCTCTAGTCGGGTTGGGCAATGGCAATCAATAACCATTTTTTCCGTGATCAGAAAAAATAGTTATTCAAAGTATATTTTTGGTGTAATCTAAGCTACTATTAAAATTTGTCGCAGAAGAAAGGAGCATATTCTTTCATTAGTTTAGATGGGCATTATGCTCATTTTTGTGTTGGTATAAAATGGCACATCCAACACAAACCAAGGTGTAGAAAAATAGCATCTACTTAGTAATTTAATGGTTCTCAACTACCCTAAACGCTTAGGATAGTAAAGGTTGTAGTGTTTCTAAACTTGATGATGTACAGTTAATTTTCTTGCCTATTCCTTATTAGGTACTTCCTAAAAACTATGTTTTTGTACCTCACCAAATAGAGAGGCGCTATATATTCGGCTGTTCAGTCGAAATAACCCTATAAATAAATCTTTCTTTACAGCAAAAACTAGTTTGGCGGACGGAAAACACTAAAGACTGTAGGATAGCAACCTCGGTAATTCCTAACCTTCAAAAAGTAGGATAAGGGGTATTTCAGGTTTAAAATGTTCAATTGGCATCGATATTTTTTCCATTTAGTATTGTTAGGCTTCTGTCTGAGTGCCTTATTCTCTAATCATTCGACAGGCTATTCCTTCCCCATCGCCACGATGAGGGGACAGGCTAGAACAAACAATATCTCTTCCCTATCCTTGGCCCAAGACGTGAGCAAAACAAAGCTCGATAACGGTCTAACTATTCTCACCAAAGAAGTGCATACAGCTCCAGTAGTGAGTTTGCAAGTTTGGTATGGAGTCGGCTCTGGCAATGAGTATCCAGGAGTTAATGGTATTTCTCACCAGCTAGAACACATGCTCTTCAAAGGTACAACAAATCGTCCTGTTCAATTTGGGCGATTATTTAGTTCTTTGGGAAGTATTTCTAATGCCTTTACCAGCTATGACAAAACTGTTTACTACAATACTGTGCAGCGCGACCAATTAGAAGCGCTACTAGTACTTGAAGCAGACAGAATGCAGAATGTTCTAATCAATGAAGAGCAACTCTCTACCGAGAAACAAGTAGTGATTTCTGAGTTAGAGGGTTATGCAAATAGCCCTAGCTATAACCTCAACCGTCAGGTAATGCGAACTGCCTTCCCCCAGCAAAGCTACGGTTTGCCGGTTGGTGGTACTAAGACAGATGTTGAGCGGTTAACAGTTAAGCAGGTACAGGAGTATTACCATCAGTACTATAAGCCAGATAATGCTGTCTTAGTAATTATTGGTGACTTTCAGACCGAACAAGTACTCAAAAAAGTTGAAGAAATTTTTGGTCAATTGCCCAAGTCTTTAGAAAATGGTGAGATGGGGAGATGGGTAGATGGAGAGCAGGGGAAGCAGAGGAGCACAGGAGCAAGAGAAGATTTAACTTTTCGACAACGTCCCCCTACCTTCTTCACTTCCTCATTAGTGGTATTGCGAGAACCCAGTAGAACAGCACTTGTACAAATGCTGTATCGGTTACCTTCAATTGAGCATCCAGACATTCCGGCACTGCATGTATTAGACTTCATTTTGAGAGAAGGACGGAGCTCACGACTCTACGAAAAATTAGTAGCATCGGGTTTGGCTACCAGGCTGAGAGGTTATGCCTCAAATTTAAAGGAACTAGGTTGGTACAAGCTTTATGTAACAGCATCAAGCAGTAATCAACTCGGTCAAATTTATCGGGTTATTGACGAAACAATTACTAAGATTCAAATTGAAGGCATTACAGAGTCGGAACTTAATCGGGCCAAGACGCAGTTGCAAGCTTCTTTGATCCTGCAAAATCGGGATATTACTGACCTGGCTATGCAGTTAGGAGATAACGAAATACAAACTGGTGATTATCGTTATACTGATCGTTACCTAGCAGGTATCGAACAAGTTAGTGTTGCTGATGTTCGGCAAGTTGCCATCAAGTATTTTAATAAAAACAATCGAACAGTGGGGTTACTTAGACCAACGGTAGAAAACCTAGGCTCAACGGTGAACCAGGAATTGATCTTGGAAACTTCTACTTCCACTGCTGAGCCATTGCAAAACCAGAAACCTGTCCTGCCACTAGATATAGCCAATTATCTGCCTAGCTTGGAGAAGACGGACACTAGCTTGGCTAATGCAGAATCAGATCATTCTCTCTGCTGTTTGCCAAGAGTCAAGGGTGGGAAAACTCAGGTTTTACCAGAGAAAATTACCTTAAAAAATGGTCTGTCGATCTTGCTATTGCCTGACCATAGTACCCCAACCATTACACTAATTGGCAAAATTAGTGCTGGTAATGAATTCGATTCACCATCCCTTGCAGGACTTGCCAGTCTCACCGCCAACAGCTTGATGAGCGGCACAATAAATAAAGATGCGGCAAATCTTGATCAAGTCTTGGCTGCTCGCGGAGCTAGCTTGAGCTTTGCATCTCTGCGGGAGAGTGTGGCTATTGAGGGTAAAAGCCTAGCCAGAGATTTACCGA
>JBAUJE010000006.1:0-16996 GCA_049683475.1 Coleofasciculaceae cyanobacterium
TCCCAATTCTGGGGGGAACCGGAGTTCAAAGTCCCCCAGGATTGGGGAGCCAGTGCGGTCTTGGGGGCTCCCCAAGTGGAGCAACTGGCGTGGATTTAGGGGGCTAGTCAAGACTTGTGTGTACACGCTAGCTGTGTCAGGGGAAATGATGGGGATTCCTCTATATTTCAGGCGTAAGGTGGGCAAAGAGTATAGAAATTGAAAAGTTTTTACGATGGTTTGTTGAGTTTGCCCACCCTACAATTACTCATTACTCATTACTCATTACTCAACCTCCTCACCATACCCATCCCCATCGTGGTTTTCCTTCCCACCCCACTGTAGAGAGCAAAATCTGCCAAAGTATTAATTTGCCTAATTACTGTAGGTTCTACATCTCCAAGAATGCGAAAATTAATTTTGCCAATACAGCCTATAAACTTACTGCGTTTGTCCGCAGCGATGGCGGTACGAATTTCAAAGTAACTAGGAAAAAGATGTTCAACGATACTTTTTGGTATCTCAATGCCACTATATTGATGCCAACGATTAATTAAACTGTTGAAAACACTTTCTCTCGTCGGTAAGGCTGTATCGTATTTTCCTTGCCTAAAAGCAACGGGTGTACAAAAGGCAAAATTTATTTGGCTAACGCTTTGTGATGCTTGTTCATATAATTGGGCATAAGTGAGAGAATTTGCCCAAGGCTGAGTAGATTGAGGCGTAGCCAAAATACTAGTAATGTGCAAATCAGCCGGGCCAAGATGCCAAGGTTGATTAGGATTCAGATTCAGCCAGAGTTGGGTTAACTTACCAAACAAGGTATCGTCTAACAAAGAGACACGCCACCAACAAGGAGTAGCTTTGGGGATGGGTTTGGTGTGTTCCCATTGCAAGATTTGTTCCCCCTTAAAACGGGAAGTATTAACTTGCAAAGGGGAAAGGGTAAAGGCTTTATCTGACTTGGAATCATGGAGATAAGTTGCCAAATCTGGGTCAACAGAATTAACTAAAGTAAGGAATAAAGCATGGAGATGTCTACCGGATAGATACCCTGGTGGGATGGGGGAAAGGGGTAGAAGGTTGAGGACAAGACTGTGGGGCATTTTTCTTATTTTTTAACTGCTAAAACTGTCGTAATTACTAGGCAATTAGAGCCTCTACAAGAATTCGCATGAGTAGATCTAGATTATCTGGAACTCGATAAAGATTTAATCCCTGCTCAATAGTTCTAAATTCATCGCTATGTAACAGAGTTCAAATTACCCAAAATTCTTCATCATCAGGACATTTCAGAGCAACTCCAGCAGAAGCGATCGCCAAAATTCCAGATAAACTGGGAAAGAAGGTATATTGCTTAGGTGAGGGAGAGTCGTAGGAAGAGACAAAAATTGGATAATATTCTAATCCCTGCTTTCTCAAACGCACTATCGCCCAACGATTCTTTGCCGTTTCAGAAACAATTACACCTGGAATAAGCTTTTTCTCAGTAATTGATGGTGTGGGACGTATATCATCTCCGTACATTCGCTTAATGCTGCAATTTTCAAAGGCGTAAAGCTTGCACAAAAGCGTGTTTTTGAATTCTTCCATATCACTAACTTGCAGCGAAAAAGCGAGATTATAAGGTTCTTCAGCTCGTGATGTAACTTTGATAACCTCTCCATCACTTTCAAACTCATAGAAACGTAATAAGTGAATTGGGTCAAGATGGGTTTCTCCTACTTCGTCCAACAGAAAACTTTTCGGATCGTAAATTTTCAGACTTTCAAATAAACTGTCTCGAAAGCGAAATAAAGGAGCATAGCTTTCCTTAATAATTACAGCATAGTCTTGTATATCTTGTGCAAGCTCTTTGTCTTCCTTAATCCTTTTTTCAATCTTTTTAAAAGAATCGCGACCAGCACAAATATCCTCATAATCTTCTGGACAGTAAGCTCTGAGATAACTCATAACAAAGCTTTGACCGCCTTTAACATATTTCCACTCTTTTTGAATCTCTTTAACAGTTTTTCTAGTAATATCCTCTGCTCCTTTCAATACTTTCATTCGCTTACGATAATAGTCCCATTCTCGTTTGCCATTAAGAACATTTTGAAGTGTTTGATAGAGTTTAATAACTAAAGATTCGCTAACTAGCCCTTCTAGATAAGTCTCAAGTTCAAGTAAAGGCTTAGCTATCTCTAGAAATGCTTCAGAACGCCAGTAAATTTCTAAAAACGGACGCTTCATACAATCTAAACTTTCT
The DNA here is from genome assembly GCA_049683475.1 of Coleofasciculaceae cyanobacterium. Lineage (GTDB taxonomy): Bacteria > Cyanobacteriota > Cyanobacteriia > Cyanobacteriales > Coleofasciculaceae > JBAUJE01. The sequence goes on from JBAUJE010000006.1 coordinate 2,228, forward strand.
AGCATTTGCTGAAGAGTTTCCCGTCCCCCAGAACAGTCTAGATTCTCGATTCCTTGTTCCCAAGCTTGTTCCGGTAAATAGGCGATCGCTTCTGAGGGAACGTCGGTTTGTTTTTTACCCAATACCCGTCCAACTCGTCCAAGACGCTGCCAAAAAGAAAAGCGATCGCGTGATGAGAAAATCAGCCAATCAAGATTCTGTCGATCTGTTTCAATTTCACGCTCAAAGTTAAATCCGACATCTACTGTACTTGTTGCAAGAATCACTTGCTTTTGTGCTGCTTTTTGTCGCTGATTGATTGGCGTGCTACCTGTGATACGCCCACAAATATTTTCTAAACCTCTTGCTCTCAACTCATCAGACAAGCGATTGAGTATATCTTTAGAGTCGAGAATCACTGCACCATTACAATCGGGATAGTTTTGCAGCCTTTGAACAACTTCATTAGTGATGTCAGCAATCAGTGCATCTCTGTCTAACTGCTTGCGAATTTCTAAACTGACAGCCGTTTGAGAGGGAATAAGATTCTCAGTTTGCAACTCCCCATTAATTGAGGAATTAATTCTTACCCCAGATTGCTTAAGAGTTCTCAAAGCTTCTTCACAAGCTGGTTCAGGTGTTGCTGTTAAAAGAACAACTTTACGATTGTACTGAAAGTAGCCAAATTCCTTTGAAAGAGCTAGGTAAAAGAATAAGCTGACAAGTTGTTTAGCATCGTATAGGTGAAATTCATCAAAGATGAGCGTTGAAAAACTGTTGTAGAATTCACTAGCAATATTGCCGCGATCTAATCTGTTGTAAGCAAAAAATGTGGCGTAATAGAAAATATCTGGATTGGTAACAAGCAGAATTGGTCTACCACTACATTCAGGAAAAATGGTTGCAGGTTCTCGCAGCACATTGTAAAGCTTTTCTCCTGAACGTTTGCCAACTAAATCATCTCGCCAACTCTTGACATGCTTTGCAGATGCCGCTTTAACAATATGGGGTAAACCAGCATCCCGCACAAATTTTTCTGCTGCTTGCGTTTGTTGTTCAATTAGGGCATTAGTGGGTGCAATGTAGACAGCGTTTGACTGGGAATTATGATGCAGCACACTCAACCCGGCTTTAGTTTTTCCGGTTCCTGTTGGTGCAAGGTCAAGGATGATATCATTTGTAGCTGCTGCCTTGTAGACATCAACTTGGTGCTGAAGCGTCTTATTCATGTATGCTTGCGCCAAGTCTGAGGGTAAGTCAGGATTGGGACAGGTGGCAATACTACGGGGTTCAAGGTTAATTTTCAGATTACTCATCAGTGCGTCCACCACAAAAGTTGAGATTTGCAGGTAAGGTAAAATCGCCCACTTTCCAAGCCTCTCCATAAAACCGTAAGTTCTTAAGCAGGGAAACGGGAGGAATGGAGATTAAGTCAAAGGTAAATATTTCGAGATTATTCGGTAAATCGGCAGCACTAAGGTAGACATTGCAACAATGCTCACCCGCAGGAAGTAACGTTACTGTCAGTTCTTGGACAACATCAACACGGACTTTACTGGTAAATTTGCCAACGCGGATGTATTCAGGTAGTTCTTGATTCCCAAATACTAATGTCTGAAAGCGACTACCTCGTTCAATCATTCGCAATCTTCCAGTTTGGGGAAAGTTACTGGGGCGAAAGGTATTAGGCTTTTTCCCCGTTCGCTTAAGGGGTAAATCTTCCCGTGCAGTTGCTACACGGTTATTAGTCATGGCATACCAGTAAGAATCAGACAGGGCATTGAAGCGCTCAAAACGGAATGATATTTCTCCCTCTACCGGGTAAGCTGGAAGAATGTAGCACTGCTGGGCTAGTGGAGTAAGGTCTTCAAGATATCTTGGTCGTCCGGTATCTTTCCCCGTCAGGCGGTAAGGCGATCGCGCCCATCCCAGGGCATAAGCGAGGGCATAGTTTCCAATTGTGCCTTCGGTGTAGTAAGTATCTGATAATTCCCGTGAGGCAAAAAAGACAGGTTCAGCACACCACAACTCAACTAAACGAGCAGTTGAAAAGGGTAAGTTAGTGCCAGAAGAAGTGAAAGAAAGTTCTAATTGTTGCATGGCTTACTCTTCCTTTTTGTTCCCTCGTCCCTTTTTCTTTCCTTCATTCTTCACTTTGCGAAGTGGTGCATAAGATTGATCGAGACGCTTGAGAAATGTTTCCTGTTCGGTCAAATCCCAATGGCGATCGACATCAGCAATCAAAGCATCACATTCATCAGCAGACAGTTGCACAGAGATTCCCCGCTTATTTATCCAGTTAGCAATGACTGATTGAGTTATAGAAACTAAAGCTTCAGTATTAAATGGATGTTCAATCGCTTTTTTATCGGCAATTAGCTTGTCGTAAATACCTTGTACTAATTCAAGGGAACTTGGTAGTTCAGCAATCCCGCCAAAGACACCAATAATTTGATTTTCCATCCGTCCAACGCGACTCGAAACAGCCCCATAACGGCTTGTCAGCAGAATGTTACCGAGAGCATAACGCAACTCATCAGCCGTCACATCTTTGAGGGTGACGATATCAAGAAAGTGAACGCCAGGTTTAATATATTCACTGGTATTGAGAGCAGTTGAAGCATTGCCCTTTTCATCTCGCATTGTTCCATTTTCAAAGATGGCGTTGATAGTGCGATCGCCAATTAACTCAGTTGAAGGCAAAACACTAAAAGCATCTTCTGTCCAAACACGGCTTTTTTGTGCGCCTTCCCCTCCAGCCGCAAAACCGTAGAGGAAGCAATCAATACACATTTCACAAGGCGCATTGGTATTGAGGGCACAAAGAGAATTGCTTTTTGGTGCAGAGTAGAGGAGTTCGTGCGATCGCAGAAATTCCCGTCCTCGTCGCCGTTCTGGTGCAACCTGTTTACGTTTGGTCATTACCAGTCGAGAAATTGACTCAGTATTTTCAACTCCAGCCTGAACATACTCACTGCACATCGGTTCCCCTGTACCTTCCGTGCGAAAAATCGTTTCAGATTGCGTTGTGCGCAGAACAACAAAACCGATTGTCCGTCCCTTGGGAAAGTTTTCGTAGCTAGGTGCAAGAAATGGTTGCAGTTTTTCAATAGACATGATGATTACTCCTATTTAGTTTCAGTCACTTGTTTGGTTTGGGCTTTTAATTCTTGACGGGCTTCTTGTAAAAAGAACAGATAAGCAGCTTCTAGAGTTTTGCTATCAGTTAAAAGCCGTTCTGGACGTGAATGGTAAACTTCATCAAACAGTTCTTTTAGAATTTGATAAAACTGTTTAACTTGCTCATATTTCGTTGCACCAACACCGTGTTCTCGAATGCGATCAAGGCGGGTGTGGTAGTCCTGAACCAGAGCTGCAAAAATCGTTTCCCAATCCATGTGAGATTTACGCGATCGCACCGCTTTGATGAATTCAGAAAATGGTTCAACTTGTGCAGTACGACGAAATGAACTACCCCGTAGTTTGCCCACTTCAGCAATATGAGCTGCTTGTTTGAGATAATGTGAAACGCGCTCGTGTTCTTCTGACATAAGATTCTTCAGTAGTGTGGTTAAAGGTTCACAGATGCGAGTCCAAATTGCTTCCAAATTTGGGTCATCTTGCTCTCGTAAAACCCATCGCAATAGGACAAAATAGAGATTGAGCGGTCGTTGAGCAGTGCGGGCTAAATCGTAGAGGCAATCATCTTTTTTCTGAAGACTAGCAACGCTGATAGCTAATTTACCAATGCACTGTAAACGCTCTAAAACCTCTTCAGCCGTCAAAGCAAATTGCTGCTCTTGTTTAGATAAATGTCCTTGACGTTGATAAATTCCCGATCCAAGCAACGGTTGCAGTGCAGAAGCAATTCCCTCAACTCTGCCAAATACATCCCACTCTGGCTCAACTTCTAAATTTGCACTAAGAATAAAGGGAAATCCAAAATCAGGAGCAAGGGATAGTTCTAATGCCAAACGCAAGGATTTGAGCAAAGCAACTGAATTATTGGCATCTCCCCAAACCACCGGAATTGTCACGGTAGAATAGGTAAACTCTGGACGCTTTGGCAGTGCAAATCCAACAACTTTATTAGCTTTAAACGCGATTAAGTTATCTCGATATAATTGCAACTCATCGATTGTTACCGTTCCTCCTTCTGCATTCGTTGCTGCTGTATCGTGAAGCCACTTTCGCCAAATCGCTTGTAATTGAGGACTTGACCCTTTAGGTAGGGCAAAGTGTAAATACAGTGGGTCTTGCTTGCTGGCTTTGGGAAAGTTCGCCCCCACCGTCATGAGTTGGTAAGCCAAGGATGCCAAACTATCTGCCCGCCGCTTGGGTTCTGCACTCATACCACCGGGAAGGCGATTCGAGAAAGCTTGTACTTTTGTTCCTGGCGGCATTTTGTTAGAAATCAATTCATCAACTTGAGCAGAAGTTGCTCCCAGAGAACAACGTTGACGCGGATTTGCCTCGGCGTAAGCCATCAGTTCTGCAAACCTTTTCCAATCGGTTGCACCAGAAAAATTTAGTAATCGCCTAACCGCTATTTTCAAATGTTCTGAAACATCAACATCTTCAGTTTGTCGGAGTTGAAAGGAATCTTGTAACGTAGCGCGAATACTTTCTATTCCACGTACTACAGCTTTAACTGCAAACAAACTACGCCCATATTGAGCATTGAATGGTTCTAAAGCAGTACGTTGTTCAGGAGAAAGTCCAACCTGAGTAGCAATGCAATCCCAAGCAGCTTTAGGACTAAGTTGGGCTTCCCGATAGCTGAGATATGCTGCTTTCATTCCTTCGGAAAGCGCAAACTCATCAGCCGTTGTCACAGGGGTTAATCCAGCGGTTTGAGCAGCAGCGATCGCATCTTCTCCTGCATCTTTACCGTACTTCTCAATATCTTGTGCAACCTTATCAGATTTGTAGCCACTCAGTTTTCTGGTTAGCAGAATTTCGACTTGCTCAAGGGCACCTTCTAGATTCTGTTGAATTGCTTGCGGATCGACTTTAATGCCATCTTTGGTAGCTTTAACAAGTTGCTCAATATTGCCACCAAAAACCCGATCAATCTTTTTCTGCCATTCTTCGGCAATCTTGACGGTTAAATCTTCTTCAGGAAATGCTTTACCTTCAAAAATTTGCCCATCGGGGTCAATGGCAAGAGTATGTAAGCCGTGCTTATGTAAGACTTCTTCACAAGCAGATAGTAAAAGTGAAGTCAGATAACCTCGATCTTCTGACAGCCTTACTTCAAACAAATGACTAGGACGACCAAAAGCAACTGTTAATTCATTTTCTACTTTACGAATCCGCGTTTCTTTAGGAATTCCCAAATCGAATAAATCACCACCAATCAGCATGGCTGCCCAGCGTTTGATTTGGTCTTTCAGGTGAGGATCTTCAGCAACAAACCTCATCCCATCGCTATTACCGTGGCCAGAATGGCTTTCAATCAGTCGGCGAATCAGTTCGAGATCGGCATCTGTTTTGAAAAGTGTACTTACACCAGCACGCTCAAGTTGTTCTGTAAGAAAGTTGCGATCGCCTTCGCGTGCCAAGGTTTTGACATTGCGCTTATCTTTGTCTAATTTGTTCAGATCGTGAACAGCAGTTGCAGCCAGAATGCAAGCCCGTTTCTCTTCAGGAACTTCAGCAATTTTGCTAACGGTGAGAACAAACTGACAAGCTGAGTCGAGGTGTTCAGCAAGAGTCCGTCCTTTGCGTGTCCCAGTCTGTTCCTGAGTTGCGTGTAACTCGTACAGTTTAGGGCGAATTTCCTTAAAATAATGCTCGTCTAAACTTTCCGGCTCACGGTTCAGAAGCCGACGACGTTTTAGCATCTTGCTTTCCTCTCATTTTTTAGATATGTGTAAACGGTGCGCTCAATAAGATGCGACATTGAATGCCGCCAAGATTTACGACAAAACTCACACTTAAACTTTCCGGCTGAATGGTATTATGTACTTGCAAAATCTAGAATGACATAAATAAAAAAATAGTGCAAGTACATTTTTGTCTCTACTCTTAGAATGCCCAGAAAAAAGGAAACTCTAACACTTTCTGTTCCGCCAGGGACAAAGGAGCAACTAGAAGCGATCGCCCGTCGCCTAGGCATCTTCTGGGGCAAAAGCCCTAGCCCCTCCGGATTAATATCTGCGATCGCACAAGCCAAACTAGAAGTCGGAAAGTCCTTTACCCTTAACTCCAAACAGGTTAAAGCCTTACGACAAGCCACAAAAGACCTTATAGATGCGGGTCATGTCGAGGATGCTCAAAGTATAATTGCACTTTTATTAGACCGAGGTAACCTGGAAGCACCTTTACGTCAATCCCTGATGCAACAAGTAGGCAAACCTAGCGAACCTTGGCGTGTTCTGGTTGAACAGCAGATTGAGAAAAAACAACCTTTCCGTATACTTTATACAAATTCCCAACGTCAGGAGTTGGACTTCACCGTTCGCTATGCTGAGATTTGCTTCTACGAAAAACGCTTTTATCTACAAGTTTGGTGTGAAGAAACCGAAGATGTAGAAAACCATATCCCCGATTTACCCGAACTTTGGCACAACCGTTGCTTACGCCTTGACCGAATCCAAACAATCTTACCGACTAGTGGAGAGTGGCGAGGTGAATTTGATGCGCTAAAAGTGTACTTACAGTTTCAAGGCTGGTTGGTAAAAGCTTATGAACCTAAGTCAGAAGATGTAGAAGATAAAGTCACTGAGAATGTACGACTAGTTGTGCGGCGAGTTGTGAATCACTTCTGGTTTATTCGAGAAATATCACGATACTGGGAAGATTGTACGATTCTAGAGCCAGAGAGTATGCGATCGCGCCTCAAGGAAAAAGTTAAATCTATGTGTCACCGCTATGACATAGAAATTCAGGAATAGGAGGTGTTTTAGGGATGAATTACAATTGGCGTTCCCTCCGAGGCCCAATCAAATAACCACTCGGCATGATCTACTGCCATATTGATACAGCCATGACTAACTGGTGTACCAAAATTGTTATGCCAATAAGCGCCGTGGATGGCATAGCCTCGGTCATAATACATGGCGTAGGGAACATTGGGAACGTCATAGTCCTCACCACGCATGCGGTCAATCGGACGCTTTGATTGAATGGTAAAAGTACCCGTCAGGGTAGGGGTAACCTCTTTACCTGTAGAAACCGTTACTAGGTAAACTGGTTCTCCACCTTCCCAAGCAGTCAGCCGTTGATTGGTTAGGTCAACTTGAATCCAACGTTTTTCGGAATCTTGTAACTCCAGCAATTTCCAGGCAATTGTCTCTTGTTTGTCTTCTGCAAAAGCTGGTTCAATCCAAGCAGAGGTAACAGTTAAAGTCAGTGCTACACCGGCAAATAAGCTTGCTAAGCAACGTAGCACTAGGGAAGTAAAAATATTTTTCATTTTGACCCTCACCCCTGTAACGGCTATACCTCTATTTTAGCTATCCTTTGCTTAAGGATTTTTGCTTGCTCAGTAATTCCTTGCCAATCTTCACTATCAACTAGCCGCTTTGGAAATAAATCCCCGGCTAGACCAACGGCGATCGCTCCTGCTTTAATAAAATCTTGGGCATTACTCAAAGTTACGCCACCTGTGGGAATTAAAGGAATTTGACCGAGGGGACCTTGTAGAGCTTTAATGTAACTCGCTCCTCCCACCGCCTGAATGGGAAATACCTTGACACAGCTAGCACCAGCTTGCCAAGCTGTAACAATTTCTGTCGGGGAAAGAGCACCTGGTACAACTGGTACACCAGCAGCAACGGCTGATTCAATTAGTTCTGTATCTAGGTGGGGACTGAAAAGAAATTGTACCCCAGCATCAATCGCCACTTTTAACTGTTCTTTATTCATCAGTGTACCAGTACCAATCGTGCAGTCTGGTAAGTGCGATCGCAACTGATTAATCAAATCTGGGGCCGCCTCACTATTCCAAGTAATTTCAATCAGTGACATTCCACCTGCTGAGACTGCTTGAGCCATTTTGTAGGCCAGAGACGGCTGAGATGACCGAATCACAGCAATTGCTCGTTGTTGTCGTAATAGGGATAACCAAGACTGATTAGAATCGCTCACTTTTTGGTGTTAGCAGGCTTTACTTATTGTTAACCAAGATTTTCTTACATATTAACTTTGAAGTTTTAACCTGATTAAGGCATGACTGTCATCAAAAGAAAGTAGCGCAGTAGCAAGCTCTTTTGTCCGGGTAGGAGTCGTGTAAAACTGCGCTGCACTTTCTATGGAAATAGTCAATTGAAAATTGTCGATTGTGAATTATTTCCTTCATGTCTTCTCTATCTTCCTCGTCTGTAAAAAATACATCCCCGACTCCCTACGAACTAAATTTACAAATTGAGCTGATGAAATTAGTAGGTTTTTTTTCCTGGTTTCTTCTTGTTATTATCTCAACTTCAGTTACTTTATTAATTACGACTTCTCCTGCTTCTGCACAAATTAGGCAGATCGATATTACTCTCAACTCTTCTGCTAGTCAAACTTTTACTTCCCTAATTGAGCAAGCTGAATTTCTGGCTAAGAGTGCCATTGACCAGGAATTTGCTCAAGATAAGAGTTTGCAAGAAGTCTCAGTCACCATAGTAGGTGAGCGGAATGGACAGTTGGTTCCCTTGCTAATCACCAAGGTTTCCCGTTCTGAATGGCAAAAAGAACCTAAGGTGCAAACTTGGGTTAGATATTTAGCAGACTCAGAGGTATTACTCGGTTTTCGAGAACCTTTAGTCACTCAGTCTGCTGCTAATGCAAGTCGCGCCGTTGCAACCAAGCCACCTCGTCTTGGTTCAATTACCGTCAATACTGGTAATAGAGCAATTACCTTGAAAACTGGTAGTGATGTGTCCGAGCAAAATGACTACGGTGATGGTCGGGGTTTTGATGACGAAGACGATTAAGTATTTTAGTCGGGAGCAGGGGAAGAAAGAATTCAGAATTCGCAATTAACACTTCACCTACTTGCTAAATAATCAGGAGTTATATATAATCCCACCATCTTGACTATCTTCATCGCAAATTTACAACTGCTTTACATTAGCTTCATAATCACTTCTCTAACAGACTTTGTTAGATAGTCAACTAAAGTTAGGTTAAGCTTGAAGAGTCTTTTAATGCCTAACGAACTTCTCTTTTATTTCACCGAAAACAGCAAACAATTTTACTTATTTTTAAAGAAAAATTGATATAACCTTAACTGAATCTTTCCCAAGTTATTAGCTTTTTTCCCTAAGCTAATAGTGCTAATAGCTAATCTACCGACACAACAGAAAGAAAGGATAATGGCTTTATCAAGACGTGGCTTTTTCGGCCTAGCAGGTACAACCGCTGCAGGTGTTGCAGTTGCATCTCCTTTACAAGCTCTTTTTGCCAGAGCAGCTTTTGGTCAATCTGTAAGCACAGGCTACGGTCCAATTGCACCAACGATGCCTAACAACATTGCTGAGTTACCTGCCGAATATCAAACAGCATTACTGCAATTGCCACCTGGGTTCAAGTACACTGCCTTCTCGATTGAAGGTCAACCGATGAGCGATGGTACTCTTGTACCCGCAGACCATGATGGTATGGCCGCGTTCCCTGGACCTAGAGGTACTACCCTCTTGGTTCGCAACCATGAACTAAGTCCTAATGAAACGCCAGCGGTGCAAGCACCTAGCTCGATGAAATACGATCCCCTCTGTGCAGGCGGTACCACTACATTAATTGTTTCTAGCGATCGCAAACTTATCAGAGATTACACTTCCTTAGCTGGTACTTACCGTAACTGTGCAGGTGGCCCTACTCCTTGGGGTAGTTGGGTGAGTTCAGAAGAGAACACTTCTACTCCCGCAGGCAATAACGGTGGTTCTAACGATGTATCTACCACTCATGGTTTCAACTTTGAAGTTCCCGCTAGAGGTGGACTAGTAACTCCTGTTCCCTTAACAGATATGGGTCGCTTTAACCATGAAGCTATCGCAGTAGACCCTGCAACAGGTTACGTTTACGAGACAGAAGATAGAGGAGATAGCTGTATCTATCGCTTCCGTCCTAATCAGTATGGTCAACTCAGTTCTGGCGGTGTCCTGGAAGCTCTAGTAATTAAAGGAATGCCTACAGTAAACACTAGTACTGGCTTCCTTTCTATGAAAGGTCAATCCCTTGAGGTAGAGTGGGTCACACTACAAGATGTAAATCCAGCAGAAGATACCCTACGTTTTGAGGCTCAGAACAAAGGAGCAGCTATTTTCACCCGTGGTGAGGGAATATGGTACGGCAATAGTGAGATTTACTGGGTTTGTACTAATGGTGGCGATGCTGGTCTAGGTCAAGTTTGGCGCTATGATCCTGCCAACGATACCCTTAGTCTGTTTGTTGAGTCAGAAGACCAAAACGTACTAGACAATCCCGATAACATCACCGTTGCTCCCTTTGGCGATATCTTCCTCTGTGAGGACGGCGATGCCGAACAATTCATCGTTGGTGTAACGGCTCAAGGTGAACTTTATCAATTTGCTAAGAACAACCTCAATACGAGGGAATGGGCTGGTGCCTGCTTCTCCGCAGACGGCCGCACTATGTTTGTCAATATTCAAACCCCTGGCATTACCTTTGCAATCTGGCCAGAAAGTGGTTCTTGGGTAAGAGCCTGAAGTTTGAGGGGAGCAGGGAATAGGGAATGGGAAACAGGGAACAGGGAATAGGGAATAGGGAATAGGGAATTTAGAATTTAGAATTTAGAATTTAGAATTTAGAATTGACAATTGTCAATCTCCCCCTGCTTCCCATTTCCCCCATCTTTCTGAATTCCGCCATTCTTTCTTCCCCCATCTCCCTCTTCTTCTATTCCTGAACAGAAACCTCCTCCTTGGGGGGTTTCTGCTTCTTCTCAAAAACTTGGATGGCTGGGGAGTCTAGTACGAATCCTTTATTACTACGCTTGCCCAGCTTACCAGTGATGGAAGCTACCCACATGGGGTATTCTTCGTTGGCGGCGACTAGTTTCTTCCAGATTCTGGGTCGGACAGTTATTGAGAAGAGAGTACCTTCACAGTCCACTTCAAATTTATGCCAACTATTTTCTACAGGTTGGCTGGTGGGCATTTCGCTGATTTTAATTGTGACTTCTAAGCGTCCTGTAATCAGATCGTTATCTGACATGTTGACATCCTCTAGGATAGGCGAGAAAAGTAGATTATATATCCCCCATTAGGTCTGCTATGGGTGACTCTATGAATTTTACCCATACTGCCCAATTGATAGCAGCAAGCATCAAGGGAACCGGGTAACAAGTCAGGCATTGCCTCGTGTAGGTGAGATAGTGATACAACTCCTTCTTGACGAGAGAGAAAGTCTAAAATTCGCTCTCTAATGTTAAAAGCAGAATTATTATAAATAATTTTCCTAAGTGGAGTCAGGGCTGTTTCTGGGGCGATGATGCAAGGGTAAGGATAGTTATCAAGGCAATTCTCTAATTCCACAATCCAGGTGGTGGTAAGTTCTGGCAAATGACTGGCAATTCCTTTAATATGGCCAGTGGCTGTACCTTCTCTGCCCAGAAATTCTAGGTCAATTTTTACCAATTGATCGGGAGGATAGGTATATGGGGTAATGTTTGCAAGTTGAGATGTTGGTATTTCCATATTCACTTAGGCTGCCAGAAATTTAATGAGTAATGAGTAATGAGTGACCAAGGTTATGACTTATTTTGACTTATTACTTGTTTATGTAGCGACTCTACCGTAACTCTGCCATGCTTGCCAGAAAACATAAATTGACAGCATCCCTAACAGGATACGAAAAGCCAAACTCACTACTTGGTCAGGTAATCTAGGTAGAAACCGTGTACTAACTTGCACTCCTAGTAAACCACCTAATCCTAATAGTAAACCTTCAATCCATAAAACATTGCCTCGTAAGGCATGTCCTAGACAGGCAGAAATTGAGGTAATAACAATCACTCCTAAACTAGTTTGAATCGCGGCTTTAATCTTTTCTCCTAAGAGTAAAATTTGCAGTGGCACCATAATTACACCGCCACCTACACCAAATAAACCTGCTAGTAAACCGGCAATAGCACCTGTACCCAGCCTAGACAAAGTTGCCTTATTATCTGAATTTTTAGTTTGTCTATCTCTTGTTTCTTCTCGCGCCTTCAAGCTTTTTCGTAACTGTATCAGGTAGATATTAACTAGTAGCAAGATAGCAAAAGCTGCCAATAACAAGTAGGGAGGAAATAAATCTGCTAAGTAGGCACCTATCTGGGCAGTAATTAAAGCTGGCAAACCAATGGTAAAAATATTTTTGTAGTTAATATAGCCCATCCGCCAGTTTTGGATAGTGCCAGAAGTTGCTGTAATTACAATTGACAAACTACTGGTAGCAACTGCTTGTACTGGCTGATATCCCAACGCCACCAACAGGGGAACGAGGACAGTACCGCCACCGATGCCTAAAAAACCTGCCAGAATTCCGGCAAAAAGACCAGCACTAGCAAAAATTAACGAGTTGGTAGGCATTATAGTTCAATAGCTTTGGGCAAAACGCACTTAGGTAGCATAGCGTGAACACCTTTTTGAGGACGATTAACTACCTGGGTAATATGAAAGTTGACAGCTAGAGAAGATAAGACATAGGCATCTTCTGCCTTCAAGCCGAGAAAGTGCTCAAGAAAAACAATCATCTGTTGAAGTGCATCCTCAAAGGCTTGATCCAAACTTTCCCCAAATCCCATAGTAATGATATCGCTGGGGGTTTCTGCTAAGGGAAAAGTTAAGGGCAAATCCTTACGTAGATTTACCTGTACAGTACCATTCATAGAAGTTTCTATGGCTGTGACATTAATTTCACCATCTCCTTGGGCTGAATGCCCATCCCCAATGGAGAGTAAACCACCGGGGACAAAAACAGGTAAGAATATTCTCGAACCTGCTTGTAATTCTCGGTTGTCAATATTACCGCCATAACTGCCAGGAGGAACGGAGGAACGGTTAGTTGCCTCATTAGCAACACCGATGATACCAAAGAATGGTCGAAGGGGAATCTTAATACCACTATCTGGGGGAAACTCCGCCACACCTTTATTTAAATCCAAGGAAATAAAGCGCAGCCTCGCTTCTGTAAACCTTTGGGGTAAAGCACCCCAGCCAGGACGAATGGCATTAAACCCCATGGCTAGGCGAGGGGATATTTCCTCTAGCTTTATTTCTAATACATCTCCCGGCTGAGCATCTTTAACATAAATTGGCCCGGTCAGTAGGTGTGGTCCTGAACTAACTTTGCGTTCTGCTGGTAAGTTCTGACAAATCTCTAGAAATTCCGGTGTGAGAAAATCTGGCGGTGCTTGGTCTTTAACGTAGAAACCAGTATAAGTTTCAATCTCGATGCTGTCACCGGAGTCAATGGTTAATGCAGGTGTTAACTGGGGGGAGAAACCACCTAAATGAACGGTTTGACAGCTAGCTTTGAGAAGATGGTGAGCCATTAATTATCACAAGCCGGGTTGGAAGTAGTCTAGCAAGCGATCGCCTGTTGGGGAATGAGGGTGACGGGGTAAACCCTATTCCCTGTTAAGAGTTCCCTCTAATTAACAATTTTCAATTTTCCCTTGTTTGCAATCTGAAGTCATTATGAGTATGATTTAATAGTAAGGATATTGGAGTGGAGGCAACAACCTATCCTATGGTAGAAGTCAGGGAAATTCCCCTAACAGCAATTCGCCGTCCTCTACCACGAGCAAATGACCAAGATAAGGTAAAAGCGTTAATGGAGTCGATCGCCCAAGAGGGTTTGAGAGAACCCATTGATGTCCTAGAAGTAGATGGGCAATATTATGGCTTTTCTGGTTGCCATAGATTTGAGGCTCATCAGCGTCTTGGTAAGGAAACAATTAAATGTAGAGTGCGCCGTGCTCCTCGTTCTGTTCTACAAAGGCATTTAGCTTGATAGTTGCCAATTTTGGGCAAGAAACAGTTCAGCCATTGGGATGATTGGCAACTACAGTTAATCTAACTACAGTTAGGAAGTTTGAGACTTACCCTCGTTACAAGTTTTTAGGAAGTAAATTAGGAGAAAATCATGCCAACTAAAGAAAAATTTGCACCTGTTAACATTGGTATTTCAGAAAAAGATCGTCAGGAAATTGCAGAAGGATTATCTCGCTTATTAGCTGATACCTATACTCTTTATCTGAAGACTCACAAATTCCATTGGAATGTTACAGGGCCATTGTTCAACTCTTTACATCTGATGTTTGAACAACAATATAACGAGCTAGCTTTGGCGGTGGATGCTATTGCTGAGAGAATTCGCACTTTAGGTTATCCTGCTCCTGGTAGCTATAGTGAGTATGCTGAGTTATCTTCAATTGGAGAAACCCGCGATATTCCCGAAGCTGAAGAAATGGTTCGCTTGTTAGTGGAGGGAAATGAGGCGGTGGTGCGGACGGCTAGGTCTGTTTTCCCTACTGCTGAAGGTGCTAGTGATGAGTCAACGGCTGACATGTTGACTGAACGTATGAGTATACATGAGAAGACTGCTTGGATGCTCAGAAGTATGCTCTGATAATGTTTTTTCTCTGCTAAGCTGTTTTTCATTTAAACTTTATTGTCAATAGTTACGAAATCTTCGTAGTGCGACCATCTTGGTCGCTACTTATATCCAATTTAAATGCGTGACAGCTTAGCTAGGGATTGATTGGTTGTTAAGGTAAAAATACTTGGTTTGAGGGGGTTTTTCCCCCTCAAACTCCCCCACTGGGGGACGGAGCGCCTCCCCCAGACC
>JBAUJE010000007.1:0-19825 GCA_049683475.1 Coleofasciculaceae cyanobacterium
CCAATAAGAACCCAGATGCTGTAGGAGAAGCCGTACAATTATGTTTGTTCGACTTATCCGAGAGCTGGGGAGAGTTGGAGTAACTTATGGAACCCCCTGCCCTTCTAGGCATGGGGTGATCTCAGGACTACTACGTAAGGCTGAATCGAAACTCAAGAAGCTACAAAGAAAACTATCAAAATGTACTCAAGGTAGTGCTAACAGGAGAAAAGCTCAAAACCGTCTAGCAAGACAACACCTTAAAGTTAGTCGCCAGCGTAAAGACTTTGCTGTGAAATTGGCAAGGTGCGTAATGAAATCTAACGATTTCGTGGTGATTGAAGACTTGAATGTAAAAGGTTTAGCTAGAACAAGAATGGCTAAATCTATCAGCGATGCAGGGTGGACTTTGTTTAGACAATGGTTAGAGTATTTTTCTAACTTGTTTGATGGAAAGTTGATTGCGGTTAATCCTAATTACACCTCCCAAGATTGTTCTGGCTGTGGCAAAAGAGTCAAGAAGTTGCTAAGTACTAGAACACATATTTGTGAGTGTGGCACTAGACTTTGCCGCGATTGGAACGCCGCAATCAACATTTTGAATAAAGGACTCGATAGCGTAGGGCATACGCAAATCTCCCAAGAATATTGGGTAAACGCTTCTGGACAGTTAGCCCTCTGGTGTATTGATGAAAATCAATACTCTAAGTCTTCTGGTTGAAAGAAGAATCCCTCGAAACACGCGATGGGAGTGTCAATCTCTATCCTTTAATGAGTCTAGTGACGTTTGCTTTGTATGCTGATGATAAGTCTCGTGCCAAACAAAAGAAATGGAGAACTTCAGAAAATACGCTTCATCTATGTGAACTGGCGGGTGGATGGTTAGGTGGATTTATAGCCCAGCGACAAATACGTCACAAAAGTAGTAAGAGTTCATATCAAATTGTATTTTGGGGAATTGTCATCATTCACTACATAGCCTGGTTGTATTGGCTGTTTCTTGATGAGACGCTCATCGGATAGTTCTGGTCAGCAACGTAACAACTCAACATATTTGATTTAAACCCTCCTCTAACAAATCCAACATCTGAGTAAGCCATTTTCTTGCTTCTTCTTCAGTTTCAAAATAACGATTAGCATAGTCCCCAATCTCTTGCCAGGGAAAGGAAGAAGAATTTAAGGCAGTTCTCCCTTCATCAATTATCTTACGGTGCCATTTAACTAAATCTGAGGTGGGACAATTACGCACTACTTCTTGATCACTTTTATTTTCTAAATCTGCATCAGCAAATTCGGCAGCTAAAAAGCTATAGAGATTTTCATTACTAGAATTTAACGGCATCTTGCTCAATTTTTTAGTACATCGGGGCAAAAAGTTTAGCTATTACCTTAATACCTTGTTTCACTACACCTTTACTCCTTGATATTTTTTGTGGAAGTGAACTTGAATTAGCCTAAAGCAATTTGTCTTGTTACGTGGAGTTGGGTTCTTCTGGCTCTTCACCAAGAGTTTGCTGCGAACCAGGAAAACAGAACAAAAATGATTGGATATCGAAGGCATTTAGATATTGCCTTCGGTATTGCAGTAATTTTTTATCTTAGAACAGTGCGATCGCCCAGTCTAACCCTGTTCAAACTGACCATCTAGCGGTTCACAAAAAATTTGTACATCTTGGCTAACCACATACATCAGCACTGGCGTAGCTAGAATTTCTGGCACTAAAGGTGTTTTCGCCAAGTATTTAATGACACTTGCATAGGAACCCTTGAGCAAATCTTCCCGAAATTCAGGCTGGCAAATCACAGCACGGCACTTTCGGGCTAAAGAGTCTAACCACTCAGCATTGTTAATTTGCGGTTGCTGTCCAGCACGGATTGCTAGCGCGATCGCAGCATCTTCTAAATCTCCCTCGCAGTCCTCAATCGCATCGAGGGCTTGCATTGCTTCAGGATAATTTGACAATTCAGACCGAAACTGAGCGATTTGCTGAGAATTAACTATAGTCATGGAGTACTTCTTGCCTTTGGCTGAGCAGCGAACCAATGCCAGCTGCTCTAACTATTCTGCCAAAGTTTGGTAGCTCTTGTCTGGCTGCCGAGGGTGGAAAAATGGAAAATGGAAAATGGAAAATTGAGAATTGTTAATCTCTGTTTAGGAGTCAGGAGTCAGGAGGACAGAATATTTATAAGAATTCTCCCCGTCTCCCCGTCCCACCGTCTCCCCGTCTACATTATTTTCCCCACACCTTTTTCCCACTACCTCCCCATCTCCTCATCTCCCCACCCCCCATAAAAACTAGGCAACCAACTCCGAAGGTTGCAGCTTTTGGGTTGGAACTTGCTCCGATTGCCTAGTTGGTGTTTTCTCTAAGACTTTGACTTCGATATTAACGGCAATTAGATAAGAACCTGCCTCTTCTCCCACCGCTTGAGCAATCAAATCCTCCAAGTCTGGGCGTTCAGCTGTGAGGGGATCTCGTAAAATACACCTATCCCACTTGTACTGGGCATCGGGGCTAAGGTTGAGGACGTAGTGCTTAGTCATAGGGAAAACCTTAAATTTTCAACTGCTTCAGACTGCAACCACCTGAAATATTCTTACCTTTCCATTATAGTACATCTGTACTATCCAACGGGAGAACTACTGGACTATCCGCCGAGGATTTAAGGGGCAGCAGTTTATCAGACTGGAAGTCTACGTGAGCCGGAATCACAATTCCCGCCTGATCTAGAGCGGCTTTAATACGGCGGCGAAACTCCCTTGCTACATCCCATTGTTTCAGGGGTTGGGTTTTAATCCAGACACGAATGTAGATGCCTCGTTCGCCAAAGTCATCTAAACCTAAGACTTCTGGTTTAGCTAAGATTTGCTCCTGCCATTTTTCGTCACGGCTCATTGCCTGGGCAACTTGATCAATCAACTCTAGTGCATCGTCTGCGTCGGTTTTATAGGAAATAGGAATTTTTAAGTCTGCCCGTGACCAATTACTAGAGAAGTTGGCAACTACCTCAATTTTACTATTGGGAACAGTAATCAATCGCCCTTGAGCATCGCGCAGCTGGGTAATGCGTAGATTCATATATTCTACCAAGCCGCTCACATCTGCCACGCTAATTACATCACCAACAGCATACTGGTCTTCTAAGATAATAAAAAAGCCGTTAATAGCATCTTTAATTACATTTTGGGAAGCTAAAGAAACGGCAACGCCAATTAGACCTAAACCAGCAAGTAAAGGACCAGTATTAATGCCAATTGTCGTGAGAGAAACCAAGGTGCCAACCCCAATCCAACCAACAGTAACGATACTTTTAGTAACACCAGAAATTGTTGTAACTCGCAATCGTAAACGCCGATTTTCTTCTGAGGTTAATATTTCATGGCTAGCCAGAGCAGTGGTGGAGCGATTAATTAAGGCATAACTGAGGCGAATGAGTACATAAGTTCCCAAACTAGCTAGTCCTACTCGCAAGGGAATATTTACACCCTCAATAATTAAAATATACAGCATCCGACTATAGGGAAATAAGCTGAGAATGAAGAGAGTTCCTCCTGCCAAAATTACCCCTTGAGTCAGCTGTAGAAGCCGATATTGAACTTCTCGAAGATTGAACTGCTGTCTTCGAGTTAGCCAAGCTAAGATAGATTGAACTTCCGGTGAACTAGAAGGTATAAGTTGGTCTTTCGAGCGTTTCGACAAACTTGTCCGACGATAGATTGCCAAACTAGCTACCAGCATCAGTGCAGCCGTACCAGTAGCTATTCCCCCTTGACGAGCTATAAATTGAGGTCTTCGCTCTTGTTTGGATCGCTTTAGCCCTGCTTCTAAGTCTTCTTTAATCTGCTCAGCTACACTGTCAACATCAACCCCTTTTTTCTCAACATCTTGGTCTGTAACGGTCAAAAGACGCACTTCCTCTTTGCCAATTACAGCATAGATATCTGGCGATTTCTTGGCTTCTGCTGTTGCTTCTTCTGCAACTGGCTTTTCTGTTGTTAACTCTTTCCTAACTTCTATTTTTATTGGAGTAGATTCACCATTGAGGTAGTGGCTAGTTACTTCTTCTAAGTTTTTTTCAATGCCCCTAACTCGTTTGTATAAATCTGATTTAGGTGCAGCAACTTCAAACAGACAGTAACCATCTAGACGAACACAGCGAGAAATTACTACATTATCTGGGTCTTGATTAAGAACCTTCGGGTCTAAGCCGTTCAAATTAATAATTGGCAACTGAGCTTGAACCGGAGAGGAAAAACAACTGGTCAGAATAATCGACCAGACAATCGTCACAGAAGGAAAACGCCTTGTCAACATACTTGTCCTACATTCGGCACTTAAGGTCAGACTAAAGTTGATTTTAACTAACGGCGAGTGTAACCGAATGCTGCCACTATTTGCTTAATTAATCTCTGGCTAATTTCTGGACAAATGTAGCATATTCAGGAGATTGCAAACCTGCTTGTCCCCCCGCTTCTTGGTTAATTAGAAGTACAGCATCTGGTTGAGGTTCGTTGTCAATATCTAGCCGAACAGTAGGATTATCTCCTACCGCAACTCCCGAAGTCATAGCTTCGTAAGTGATTAGCCAGCCCATAACCCAGCCGTGAGGTTGACCGTGACTTTTGAAGCGCAATGCAGCAGCCATATAAACAACTCCTTCGATCAATTCGGCTTTTCTCCGGTTAGGCATGGCATCGTAACGGCGCTCAAATTCGTAACGAGTGAGCTTGTCGCCATTTTCGAGAGGGGGAATTGTCAAAGGCTGAGAAGGTGTTTTAACCATGACGGTTGCGCTGGAGATGAGCCTATGATTATCTTAATCTTTGTTTTGGTTTTGTTAAAGAGCGATCGCTTTCCACCATAACAAGAACAACTATGAGTACAAGGATTTCGCAATTATGGACTGTTCTAAATCCTGCTATCTTCATTGACTAAAAATCCGCTAGAGTTTAACTGCTGCTTCAGCTCTCGAATAGCGGAACTAGTATTGCGCTCATAAGCAATTTGAAGACAGCAAGATATCACATCTTGTAGCTGGATATCTGGAAAATAACTGCTTTTCTCCTGAAGAATATACTCCGTTGTTTGCAACTGATAAATCAAAAGCTGTTGTTTGCGCAACAACCAAACTTCAGGAACCTGATAAGGCAGGTAATCGTTAATATTGGAATAACTCGTTACGTCAATTTCGAGTACCAAATCCGGCGGTGGTGCGTTGCGCCAATCAATCCTCTCTTTGCCAGAAACTGCTTCCCAGTTGTCAATATAAAAACAGTAGTCTGGCTCAATCCCACTTTCTTCGGGCAGTTCCATTGTTACTGGAGTAAAAGCATCGTATTCCCGCCCCATGTGATCTAGTAAGACTTTGATTATATCGGCAATTAGGCTAACATCTCGACCATGCTTGGGTAAGGGGGACATCAGCAAAACTTCTCCAGTTTGGTACTTAATCCGGGGAATAGAACTATCCCCCCGTTGCTGAGACAGGGTTTGATACTGTTGCCACGTTGCAGGTAGTCGCACCACTGCTCCTGGTGGCAATTGGATTTTTTCGGGCGAGACAAGAGCGTACATGGCTATAGCTGAAATTTCCTTGTAGTAACCTAGGGCAATGATACCTTTTTCATTATGAAAAGTCAGAGGAAAAAAGGGAAGAGTTTTCCCCTCGTCTCCCCATCTCCCCATCTTTAGCCAACAGGAAAATTAAATGCTTGAGAGCTTATCTCTGTTCCCTATTCCCTTCCATATTGAGAAAACTTAATTACCGTTATTGGCGTGAACTTTTTCTCCGTCCATTAATGATTTAAAAGCCGGAGACTCGTGAAACCAAATCTCTTGGCGAGAGAGAGAAATGGCAATTCCAGCTTCATCAAAAGCCACCATAATACGTCTACGAAACTCACGAGAGACATCCCATTGCTTCAACGGCTGAGTCTTAATCCACATCCGAATGACAAAGCCTCGCTCACCAAAGTCATCTACACCTAATAATAGGGGAGGTTCTAAAATATAAGAACGCCAGTCTTTTTCTTCGCTCATCTGCTGGGCAATTTTATTAACCAACTCCAGTGCTTTGTCCACATCAGCTTGGTAAGCTACAGGAATCATTAAATCTGCTCGCGACCAATTACTCGAGAGGTTGCCAACTATTCTAATTTCGCTATTAGGAATAGTAATTAATCGCCCCTCTTCGTTGCGTAACTGAGTAATCCGCAGATTCATGTTTTCAACAAAACCACCTACGTCACCCACGACAATTACATCACCAACTGCATATTGGTCTTCTAAGATGATGCAAAAACCATTGATGATATCTTTAATCAGGTTTTGAGCAGCTAAAGATAGGGCAACACCGATGATACCCGCACCAGCTAGTAAAGGACCAATATCAATGCCAATTACGGTAAGAGCAACTAAGGTGCCAATACCAACCCAGCTAATGGTGACAACGCTTCTACTCACACCAGTAATGGTTGTTACCCGTAGTTGCAAACGCTGATCAGCTTGGGGAGTCAGTAGGGAATTATTGGCAAGGATGGAGTTAAACCGATCAATTAAAGCATAGCTGAGGCGAATCAAAAGATAGCTGCCTAGACCAACAATTCCTATCCGCACAGGGATGCGTATGGCAGTGATGATAACAATTTGGGCAAGTCGAGTATAGGGAAAGAGGCCTAAGATAAGTAAACTTCCACCTCCCCAAATTCCCACTTGAACCAGTTGCAAGAGTCGATGCTGAATTTCTCTAAGATTCCATTGTTGTCCTTGCAGTAGCTGCGTTGAGATGGCTCTAGGTTGAGAGTCAGTAGAGGCTGCTTCTAACTTGCCTTTTGACTTCTTTAAGTGTCTTTCCAAACGGGAAACAAGCAAGCTAGCTAAAAGCATGGCTACGGCTGTACCCGCTGCTATTCCTCCTTGACGGAGCAGAAAATCTGGCTGCCTTTCCTCTCTAGCTTGTTCTAGTCCTCGTGATATTCTACGTTTCAGAGTTAAAGCCGCCAGCATGGGTTCTCCTCTACCCAGTACCTGAGCATCTTGCTCTGTGACGGTGAAGAGACGCTCTCCGTTGATATAAATAACTGGCAAGCGATTTTCTTCTTCAATTTCTACCTTAATCTCCGCATCTTCTTGTTGGAGATATGCCTGGAAAATGCTTGACAAATTTGCCTGAATTTCTTCCTGACGCTCAGATAAGGCTGACTTTTGCGCTGCAATCTGAAATGTACAGCGCCCATCTAAGCGAACACAGCTAGAAGTTATTTGCTCATCTGAGTTCTGATTGAGTGGGTTACTTGTTGGCAAATTAAATTCCTGTAGCAGTGGTAATTGAGCCTGAACAGGAGATGAAAAACCGCCTGTTAGCAAGATGGAGCCAACCTGCAAAGAAGCGATCGCTTTTGAGCGAATTTTACCAATTTTAATGCTCATTGAATTTCCTCCTGAAGTATGCTTTTAGCACTGCTCTTGTTGGTCAGTTAAGCATTCTTGCCTATGTTAATCTTCTTACTCAGGACTAACAACTTAGATGGGGTCTGTTGTCAACTTAGCTTTCTACTACTTAAGAGGTATTTCTCGGCTTATTTTTACCTGACCAATGTTAATAGGGAAAGGCTGAAATTATTACCCAGATTAGATTTTGCCTTTTGAGGCTTTGATTGTGAGTCTTTAAATTTTAAATTTCAAATTTTAAATTTCTAATTGTTTACCAGCTATATCTCTGAATAAACTGATAATATATGCCCAAAGCTTCTACCGATGAATTAGAAAGACTAAGTCAGGAGTTGGCAGCGGACGCGACACTTAGTTTGAACTATCTAGTCCTGACAGTCAGCGCCTGTATCATCGCCACCATTGGTTTAATGACCAATAGTGCAGCAGTAATTATTGGTGCGATGATTATTGCACCTTTAATGATGCCACTGCGGGGATTGGCTCTTGCTGCCCTGCAAACCAATGCAGAGATGATTGGCAAAAGTCTGAAAACTATTGCAGTAGGAACTTTGGTTGCAGTAAGTATGGCTTGGGTAATTGGGCGTGTGGTTGGTTTATCTGCCTCTGCCTTTAGTAATGAAATTCTTGCTCGTACTCAACCCAACTTAGCAGATTTAGGTGTGGCGATCGCAGCCGGTGCCGTTAGTGGTTTTGCCAAAGTTCGACCTCAAATTAGTGATGCCTTAGCAGGAACTGCCATTGCTGTTGCCTTAATGCCTCCCCTCTGTGTGGTGGGTATTACCCTCTCTCAGGGAGCATGGCAAGCTAGTGGAGGAGCATTTTTACTCTACTTTACTAATTTGTTGGGCATTACCTTGGCTTGCATGCTCGTTTTTACCTGGGGTGGTTATTATTTCGAGTATAGAAGAGTACGTTGGGCTTTGCGTGGGGTGTTGGTTATGACAGCTTTGCTAGGGGTTCCCCTATTTGTCAGTTTGTGGGTATTGCTCAAGCGGGTAGAACTTTACTCTACTATTAAAGAACTTTTGCAAACAGAAACCATTACCGTTGGTCAGCAAACAGAGTTGATTAAGATGGATGTTAACTGGCCTTTGGGGGGAAAAATACCAACGGAAGTTATTTTAACTGTTCAGGCGACCGAAGCTGTAACTCCTAAACAGGTTAGGGATATTGAGAGATTCCTTTCCTCAAGGCTAAGGCGACGTTTCAAGGTAGTTTTTCGTGTCAGTGAGTTTCGGGAAGTGCGAGGGGATCAACCGGAGGAAACCTTACCGAAGCCAACACCTTAGCTAAAGGACGGGGTGATGGGGTGATGAGGAAGATGGGGAGGTGAGTGAAATGCTGTTTATCTCAAATCTTGTCCACTGTTTCCTATTTCCTCTTCCCGATTCCCCAGCGCGAAGCCCTATAAATCTGCCTTAGCAGTTCCTTATAGCATTTTCAATCCCACACCCGACGCAAATTCAAGACAAAACCCGGTAACACCTCCTCACCAGACAACTCAGCAGGATTCTCCAACACCTCCGCCGCCAAGCCTGGTCGATAAATTTCTACTTGTTGATGCTGCGGATCAATTAACCAGCCTAGTCTGGCACCATTGTCGATGTACTCCCTCAATTTATCTTGCAAAGACTTGAGGCTATCTGAACTAGAGCATAATTCAACCACAAAGTCAGGGCAAATATTTACAAAAATTCCTTTTTGTTCTCGAGTAAGCATCTGCCAACGTTCTCGACTTACCCAAGAGGCATCAGGGGCGCGAGTTGCACCATTGGGTAAACAGTTTGTGAGTTAGCTTTAGCTGTAGTTTACTAGATTGGAGGTGCTGATGCGAAGTCTGGACACCAGGATGCGCAAACACACCAATAGCCCGTAACGAGACTGGAAAAACCGGATGGATAAAACGCTAACGACCCACGAATTTGCTATTCTTGCAGCCGTACCAGAGGAACATCTTCTTTCCTGGCAAAAAGACGGACAAGAGACGAAAGTTGCTTTTGGCAGTATGGACTTTGAATTGTTCCGTCAAGCTGATCAACAACGAGGAGATAAAGCTGTAGAAGTTTTTATTTATGCTTCCTTAGCAGAAAATCGACCTTTAAAGTCAGAGGTATCGTGGCATGGTTTGTATGTTGGCCACATTCAGTCTCGTAGTGGTCGATATCCAAAGGGCATGAAATATCGTCCTCCTTCTACGGCTAGTGAGAGGCCAAGTTGGGCAATTTTTTGGGAAGTTGAAGAGCTTCAACCTTTATCATCACCTATTGCGATCGCTTCTTTAAAAGGATTGGGAAAAAAATCTAATTACCAGTCTCGCTTTACGCCTGAAAGTCCATCGCTGATTACATATCCTTAGACAGGTCTAATTTTTCCCAGAATTAGTTGCTTCGATACACCAAGGCTAGACTAGTACTTTGTCAAGCTTGAATTGAGAGGTTGAGGTAGACGCAAAGACGTGGAGACGCACATGGAGAGTTTAAGTACTGAGACAGAATTAATTACATATATTCACTTCTGTTGCCTGTTGCCTTATCTTCACCAATGAATTTAATTTTGTCCAACTACTTATCTATCATTTCTTGATTGACAGAGTACTAGAAATCAAAAGTTTTTGCCTTTTCCGGAGCTATATGAGCTTAAAGGATATCCGAGACAGTCGTCAAAAATCTGCTTTTGTGGGTCGGGAAGAACCCTTAAAACTCTTCCGCGACAATTTAGCCTTGCCATTCGATGATCCTAACCGTAAGTTTATCTTTAATATCTACGGTCAAGGCGGGGTAGGGAAAACCACCCTGTTAGAATATTTCCGCAAGATTATCGGTTACAAATTCGCCTATCACGCCTACGTCGATGAGACTAAACGTAGTGTCCCGGAAGTAATGGCAGCAATTGCTGAACAGTTTGAACAGCAGGGACATAAACTCAAGAAATTTAGCGATCGCTACAAATTATATCGCCAGTGCCTAGAAGAAATTGAAAATGCCCCCGAAGCACCGAAAGGCTTAGCAGGTTTGATGGGGCAAACAGCAGTTAAAGTGGGATTAAAACTAGCTCATCGTACCCCAGCAGGGGTAGTGACAGATTTTGTCGATGAGGAAAATGTTGCTAAGCAAGCGGGGGAATGGTTTGATTTTGCCTACAGTAAGCTGAGAAATAAAGATGAAGTGCAGCTAGTTAAGCAACCCCTAGAAGTTCTCACTCCTTTATTTTTGCAAGGACTGCACAAATCCCCAGAAGATTTTTTAATTGTCCTCTTTTTTGATACCTACGAACGGACGGAAGAATTTCTCGATAGTTGGTTACGAGATTTAATTGATGAAAAGTATGGTGAATGTCCAGAGAAAATTTTACTGGTAATTGCGGGAAGGCAAGAACTAGATACCAATCTTTGGGATGAAAATGAGGGGTTGATAGCGCGCTTACCCCTAGAACCTTTTACGGAACAAGAAGCGCTAGATTTCCTCAAGAAAAAAGGTATCACAGATGAAGCCTCTATCCAGGTAATTTGCCAACTTTCTGGACGCTTACCCTTACTAGTCGCCACCCTAGCTGCGGGTAAACCAGATAATCCTTCCACAGTAATTGACCCCACAGAGACGGCAATTGAGCGTTTTCTGAAATGGGTTGAAGATGATCAGAAAAGGCAAGTAGCCTTAGATGCTTCTTTTCCGAGAACTCTCAATCGGGACGTGTTAGGGATTTTAGTCGGTAATGAGCAAGCTCATCAGTATTTTAACTGGTTAATAGAAAAACCTTTTGTTAGTAAGCATGCTGAGTATTGGGCTTATCACTCCGTAGTTAGACCCCAAATGCTGAGGTATCAGCGAACTCTCTCAGGACAGAATTGGTCTAGTTTACACAGCAAACTGGCAAATTACTACGAGATTCTGCAAAATGAGTTGGAATTGTCAGAGGAGAAAAAATATAAAGACGCTACTTGGCAAAAATATGCTCTAGAAAGTCTCTATCATCGTTTGTCTGAGTCACCCCATCGTTATCTCAAAACTGCCCTAAATGGGTTGGTTGCTGCCTTCAAAAACTCTAGAACTTTTGCCCGTAGTTGGGTAGAAACCATAGAGCAAGTCGGCGAAGAAACTGGAGTTGCAGAAGTACAGCGCTGGGCAAAAAAGTTATTAGAGGGAGTAACTGCTTATGATGAGGATTGCTATGAAACTACTATTGCCATGTTTGATACTTTACTCAAAGAAGTAGAGTTAGAAAAACAGTGGCGTGCAGCAGCGCTTAATTGGCGTGGGTATTTGTACGGGCAGTTAAAAGAGGATTCTAAAGCTTTACCCAGTCTCAGTGAAGCTATACTACTAATGCCAAAAGGAGCCGAGTATTGGTTAGATCGGGGCTTGGTCTATCGATCAATGGAACGTTTCCAGGAAGCAGTAGCAGATTTTAACCGCGCTATCGAACTTAATCCTAATTATGAAGAGGCGATCGCACATCGAGGCTGTACCTATCAATTTATGGGGTGCTACCAGGAAGCAATAGCAGATTTTGACCGTGCCATCGAACTTAAACCTGATTTTGATTTTGCGATCGCATTCCGAGGCTATAGCTATCGTTTGATGGAGTCCTACCAGGAAGCACTAGCAGATTTTAATCGTGCTATCGAACTTGATCCTGATTGTAAGTGGACTATTACTAATCGAGGCGTAACCTATAAATTAATGGATAGTTACCAGGAAGCACTAACAGATTTTAATCGTGTCATTGAACTTGATCCTGATTATCAGTATGCGTTCGCAGAACGAGGTAAAACCTATCAATTTATGGAGCGTTACCAAGAAGCACTAGTAGATTTTAATCGTGCTATTGAACTTGATCCTGATGATGAGTGGGTAATTGCCAATCGAGGCTACACCTATCAATTTATGGAGTGCTACCAGGAAGCAATAGCAGATTTCAACCGTGCTATTGAACTTAAACCTGACGATGAGTGTGCAATTACTAATCGAGGCAAAATCCATCTTTTGATGGAGCGCTACCAGGAAGCCATCGCAGATTTCAACCGTGCCATTGAACTTAAACCTGACGATGAGTGGGTAATTGCCAATCGCGGCTATCACTATCTTTTGACGGAATGCTACCAAGAAGCCCTAGCAGACTTTAACCGTGCCATTGAGCTTGATTCTAAAAATGATTGGAATTTATACTCTCGTTCCCTTGTCTACAAAATTCTCGACCAATCAGACAAAGCCCAAACTGACTTAGCTACAGCCATTCAACTAGCCTCAGATGATTACCAGAAAAACCCTCAAAACTGGCAAAACACCTTCAACCTTGCCCTCTACTTCCTAGCTAACGGAGAAACAGAAAAGGCAGAAAATCTCTATCGCCAAACCGTTAAAGCAGCACCGCTAAATAATATTAACGATGCAAAGCGAGATTTAGCTGATTTCCTCAAAGTCTTTCCCAATTCCCAGGAAGCTAAATCTATGGTGGAACTACTAAGGGATAATGTTGGTTAGTAAAGATAATTAAAAATGAAAGGAAAAGCTGATGAGTACTGTACAAATTGAAGTTCCGGAAGAAGTTTTAATTAGTCTTAAAGAAACTCCTGAAACCATATCACGAGAACTATCAATTCTGGCTGCTGTCAAGCTCTTTGAACTGGGTAAACTTTCCTCTGGACGTGCAGCACAACTTGCTAAACTATCTCGTATTGAATTCCTCAATTTGATTGGACGTTATCAAGTTTCTCCCTTCGCACTTTCGCCAGAAGAACTTGAACAGGATGTCCTCAATGCCTGATGAGTACGGCAAGCCAGAAAACTTACCCTAGCGTTTGAAGTGATGAACCCAGTTTACGGCATCCGACAAGAAAGACCATGACAGACTCCACCCAAACAATGAACGATACTCAACTCCGAGTCAAGGCAATTGCAGCCCTCAAGAAAGAACTAGGTATGGCGGCTACGTTACGCTTCCTGGCGCTGATAAATCAAAACTCAACGGACTATGTAGAAATCTCTCGTCAGATTTATGAAGAGCAACAACTAGACGAAATATTTGCTAGAGTCAAGCAAAATTGGAAAGGATAATTACAAGGAATACTAGGTATTCTCCTACTCCTAAAACTCATTTAAATAAATATGACTCAAACAAAAAATCAATTAACACTGCAAGAATTTCTGGAACAACCAGAAACCGATATCACCTATGAACTAATTGATGGTCAAGCTGTTCCCAAAATGTCACCCAAACGATTTCATTCAAGACTGACAGGAGCATTATACATTCTCCTAACGGATTGGTGCCAAGAACGTGGTGAAATTGGAATAGAATGGGCAGTTAAACTTACTCGTAAACAAAAAGATTGGGTACCCGTACCCGATTTACTTTATATTTCTTATACCCGTCTTTCTCGCGATCGCCTCTTAGACGAAGCTTGTCCTGTTCCACCAGAACTAGTCATTGAAATTATCTCCCCAGGACAATCTTTTGGAGACTTAGCAGAAAAAGC
Organism: Coleofasciculaceae cyanobacterium; assembly: GCA_049683475.1. GTDB lineage: Bacteria > Cyanobacteriota > Cyanobacteriia > Cyanobacteriales > Coleofasciculaceae > JBAUJE01. The sequence continues at coordinate 13,909 of JBAUJE010000007.1, forward strand.
AGTAGATTACCTGCAAGCAGGAGTATTAAGGGTCTGGGTAGTTGATATCCACGCCAGAACCATTACGGTTTTTTATCCCGATGCACCACCCCAAACTTTTAGAGATACAGTAGTTATAAAAGATAGCTTATTTGAAGGATTGCAATTAAGTCCGCAGCAGGTTTTCCAACAAGCAGGTTTGTAGGAAATGGAAAATTGTTTGTCTAGAGGGAACAGGGAATAGGGAATAGGGAATAGGAAATAGAAATTACATTGCATCTCCCCCATCTTCCTCATCTCCCCCATCTCCCTCATCTCCCCCACCTCCCCTGCTCCCCTATCCCTTCGTTATGATGGCTGCACTCGGTTTGATTTACTGACAGAACGCGATCGCTTTAGCTGGTACTACAATACCCAAGGTCGAAGTCAACCTAATAACCGATCTGATAGTTTACTGCGAAATGCTGGTAAACCTAGTTGGCGGAAGGTGAACTTCTTAATCTTTAAACAAGAGCATAGCCTAGGGTTCCGGACGGGGATTTTAAGATTTTTTAGCTCAAGAGTCTTGTCTGAAAAGTCTGACAATTCTCAAGCTTACCGTAGACTGGCATGAAATATGGTCATCTGCATATCATCAAAGCTTTTACCAATCTAAATCATCTAATAATCGTTCTAAAGCTGTTTCTTTACCATCTTCTGATATATACTCAAATACTTTCTTTAAAATCCCAGGAAATGCATTATTAACAAACCAGTCTTCACCAGGATCATCTTGAAGATTTAAAAAGTACTGTAAACGTTTCTCTATCGCTTCTTTGTCACCTTTGTCTAATTGTCCAATTCGGTTACTCCAATTTCCAGCCGAGTCTTGAAAACAGTTAGCATCAACAGTAAATAGCTGATGTACTAAGGCAAAATAATTTCTATCAAGACCATTTCTGCTAGTAGAGTTAATGGGATATACAGTTGGTAGACCTTTATAGGTTTCTTGGCAGGTTAAGGGAATAACTGTAAAAGTTTGTATATAGTTAAAATCATCTTGGAATTGATCGCTTGTCCAAATTATATGAGGATGTTCCCCCCTAAAAACTCTACTCGAATTAATTGTTAATTTACATGAGGCATGCTTACATTCAAACTCACCCGGTTCATTGAGGTCATAAAGATGAGTATGACCAACCCGACAACGCAGAGATACCCTATAGGGATTTATAAAATAGATCCAACCCTGTCTAGGTCTTTTTCCAGCCACTTTATGATTCTAATTCACTGATTAACTTTTTTCTTTCTGTCTTTAAATTCAACTTCACCTTTTCTTCTGGCTTATGGGTATCTTTAACCTCAACCATGGGAGCTGTATTATATACATAATCTAATAACCGATTCAGCTTATCCTGTCCTGAACCAGCCCATTCTCTTCTGATATTATCAAGCATAAGCTTGAGACTCAAAGGTAATTCTAGGTTTTCAGTATTACCTGCTTCAGCACCAGGTTTAAGAAAAGTTGTATTTCCTTGAGGTACTTGGATAATTTCTTTAGTATCTATTTGATTTAAAGCTACATCTATGTCCTCGTTCCAGGGACCATAGTGGTAATAATACCAATCTAGCTCAGTAAGCTGCATTCCTGTCCATTTTACTGAGTAAAGGTCGGCTAGATATAAGAATTTGATAAGCTGTTTTTTGGTAATATGCCCCTTTGTTTCATAGACAAAGTATTTTATAAGTTTATCTAACATGGCTATTCTTGCTAATGTGTGACAGCTGACCACAGCAGGGTAGTCTATATTATTTAGGGTGACAACTCGTGTCAAATTCAGAACCCAATCAACGGTCGCATCCCTCTCAAGTAAGAAAACATTCGTCAAAATCAGTACCTCCCCTGATGCGGTTGATTAACTACGGACATAACTACCGCAGTCAAATCCGACAGGCGATCGCTTGTTCGATTCTTAATAAGATTTTTGATTTGGCACCACCTGTTTTAATTGGTGCAGCAGTAGACGTGGTAGTTAACGAAAAAGATTCATTTATTGCCAAATTGGGAGTAAAAGATGTCTTTAGTCAGCTATTAATCCTTGCCTTCCTCAGTTTTATCATCTGGGGATTGGAATCAGCCTTTCAGTATGCTTACTCCCGGCTGTGGCGCAATTTGGCACAGTCAATGCAGCACGACTTACGCTTAGATGCCTACAAGCACTTACAGTCTTTAGAACTAACTTATTTTGAAGAAGGCAGTACGGGCGCTTTGATGTCAATCCTCAGTGATGATATTAATCAACTAGAGCGCTTCCTGGATGTTGGTGCTAATGAAATTCTCCAACTATCTACTACGGTGGTAGTAATTGGCACTGCCTTCTTAATTCTAGTTCCCAATGTGGCATGGATGACCATTATACCCATACCTTTTATTGTCTGGGGTTCTATTGCTTTTCAACGCCTCCTTGCACCTCGCTATGCTGAGGTACGGGAACAGGTAAGTTTGCTCAATGGCCAACTATCTAATAATCTCAGTGGCATTAAGACGATTAAAAGCTTTACTGCCGAAGGGTATGAAGCCATGAGAATTGAGGCGCAAAGTGAAGCTTATCGGCAAAGTAACCGCCGTGCAATTACGCTATCTGCGGCTTTTGTTCCCTTAATTCGGATGATTGTTTTATTCGGTTTTACCGGAATTCTTCTCTACGGTGGTATGGAAGTAGTTGCGGGTTCTTTAGCCGTGGGTACTTACAGCGTTTTAGTTTTTCTAACACAGCGCTTACTTTGGCCTTTAACCCGCTTAGGAGATACTCTCGATTCATATCAACGAGCTATGGCTTCTACCACTAGGGTAATTAATCTACTCGATACTCCCCTAGTTATTCATCCTGGTGATATTACCTTACCCGTGAAGCAGGTACAAGGGCAGATTGAGTTAAAAAATATTACCTTTGCTTACCGCGATCGCCAGCCAATTATTAAAAATCTTTCCCTAAAAATTCCCGCAGGTCAAACCATTGCTATTGTTGGTTCAACAGGTTCTGGCAAAAGTACTCTAGTTAAACTGCTACTGCGACTTTACGAAGTGCATGAAGGAACCATTACCCTTGATAGTATTGAAATTGACAAATTACGGTTAGAAGACTTGCGACGTGCTATTGGTTTAGTTAGTCAAGATATCTTTTTATTTCATGGCACAGTGCAAGAAAATATTGCCTACGGTAGTTTTAATGCCAGTCTCAAACAAATAGTAGCAGCAGCAAAAATGGCAGAAGCGGACAGTTTTATTAATCAACTGCCCCAAGGCTATGAGACGATTGTCGGAGAACGAGGTCAAAAACTCTCAGGAGGTCAACAACAACGCTTAGCGATCGCTCGTGCTATCTTAAAAGACCCTCCCATTCTCATTCTCGATGAGGCAACTTCAGCAGTAGATAATGAGACAGAAGCGGCAATTCAACGTTCCTTAGAGAAAATTACCGCCAATCGCACTACAATTGCGATCGCTCATCGTCTTTCTACCGTGCGCAACGCTGACTGCATCTACGTCATGGAGCAAGGCAAATTAGTCGAGCAAGGACGACATGAGCAACTGCTTGAGCAACAGGGAATTTATGCCAGTCTTTGGCGGGTGCAGTCAGGTTTGAAGTGATATCAGCAAAGAAACAATGCAGAAGCTAGAAGATAACTGGCGAAATCAGCTTAATGAGTTTGTCCAAGCTCATCGCCAAGAATTAGCAGCCTTAGCCTGGGGACTTTTTTTACAGCGAGGAAACAGTGATGATACTTTAGGAATTGCCCTCCAGCCTAAACCCCATTTTGTTTATTGTCCCAGAGATGCCATTGAACAACTCAATAACCAGGTTAAGAATTTAATTCAAGAAGTTATAGGAATTGTCAATGCTCATCAACCGGAAAAGGAAGTTTTAATCCTCGGAATTGGTCACGGACAGCTTAAGTTAATTTCTTTTGAACCAGAACCAGCACCTCCTATTTGTTTTGAGCAATTAGCAGAGGATGTTGATACTTTAGTAGAGCGATTAGAAATGCGTTTGAATGAGGTAATTGGTAATTAACCTGGTAGAGACGTAGCATGCTACGTCTCTACTGTGGCTTTGCACTCCGAAATTTTAATAACAAACCCTGTGGTTTGCTTTCTTTAAAACGATCCGAGGGGAATAGCATTTTAATCTAAGCGTTCTTCGATAGCCTTAATCAATGCCTCGAATTCTGATTGGCTGTGAATATCTGGGGTTAGGGTATTCATGTCTTTGAGGAGGTTAGTGAGTTCGGCGATGGTGTTACGAATATCGGTATATTGGTCTATTTCTTCTCGAAATCCTTGCAAGTTGGCGGCACTAACTCCTTTCATCGCTTCGTCTAACTCTTTAATTTCATTTTCCCAATGGGTAATGTATTTAATTCTGGCAACTGGCTTATAAATTTGGGCATCTGCTAAGACAATGGGAAAAATACGATCGTAAAATTCTCCATTCTTGGCAACTTGTACCAGTTCAAACATACAGTTAGAAGATTTTAAATATTTGTCACTAATTACAGCAATGACGCATTTACCTCGTCCGATGCGTTCCATAAAGGCTTTGATTAGTCCTTTGTAACCCAAGTCGCGTTTGTCTCGGATGATTTTAACTCCTTTTTCTTGCAAGGTTTGGTCGAGGTTGTTGACAAATTCTTCATTCTCGCCACCCCAAGCGTAGGAGATAAAGATTTCTTTCTCGGATTGAGGTTCTGCTAGACGGTTCATTGATGCCTCTTTATCTTGTTCTAATTTCTGTTGTAGATAGGACACAGGTTGAGTTAATTCTCTTTCTATGAACAACTCCCCCCCTTGCTGGCTAATATATTCTTTTTCTATTAGTCGAGGTTGCAGACTAACCTCATCGATTAACCTACGGACATCTACCATTTCAAAGCTATTCTGACACTGAATTTTATATTGTCCTTTATTGAGGAATCTTTGCAGCACATCCAAAGGATAAGTATTAGGTTCCTGACTTCCTTTGCAATCTTCACAATTACAAGGAACCAGGGTTTTATACTGTAACCGTTCGTAGGATTTGTGGATTTTTTCTAGTTCGTGGGTGACTACGGCGAGTAATTCTTTCTTGCGGCTTCCTGAAACTCGGATTCTAATCTTACGTTGATAGTAATGCTCAACTACTTCTGCGCGGGTTTGGTCTTTTTGGAGAATTACCCCGTTACGCCAAACTAGTTTTTGTCTTTCAATCCAAGGGTGAGTTTCAACAATGAAGCGGCTAATCATTCCCTTGGGCATGAAATCGTATTGATAGCGCAAAATTAAATTATCAGACTCGTCCCAATGGTAATCAGGTTGATTAATATCGAGGAGTTGGGGGGAAATATAGCGGTTAGGATGATTAGGGATGGGATAGCAGAGTTTGAACCGCATCATTAGTTGTAGCAGTTCATCTCGCATTTCTGAATATTTACCGTCTTGCCAAATATCTTTTAAGTCATCTTGGCTAAAACAACCGAGGTTTTTCTTGACGGTATCGTTATCTAAGACTTTATAGACTGCCGTAGTTCCCCATTCTGGTTTGAGGATGACGTAGTGTTTCAGGGTAGAATCATCTTGAAAATGTAGGCATACGCCGAGGTCATGAAGATAGCGACTCAGCCGCAGCATGTCTGTATTATCGGTTAAATTGTTAATTCGGCAGAGGGTTTTGTATTGTTCAAGGTTAATGTAATTGCGGGAGTCGTTTTCTAAGGCAGAACGGACTCTTACCCAGAGTTTAGGTAGGGGTGTACCAACGTGGGGAAGTCGGGTAATGTATTGTTCAATGGCTTGTTTAATTTCTGGTAAGCCGCGATTTTCAGCTAAGTTAGTAGGTAGGACTTCTTTTAAGTTGCCAAATTCTCCCCGTAACTGACGCTCATCTACTTCACACTGACGGTTTTGTTTTTCATTTTTGAT
>JBAUJE010000008.1:0-33263 GCA_049683475.1 Coleofasciculaceae cyanobacterium
CAATTTGCCCCCCTGTCAGTTCAGCAGTTAGAGGTAGACGTAAACATTCAAAACCTTCAAAGATTAAAGCTTCAACTTCTTGGTCAATAGACAAATCTGGCTGACACAGAGCTTTAAAAACATCCTATAAGGAGTGAGCTACAGTTTTAATTGTCTCCAAGCCAACACTAGCAGCAGCACCTTTAAGAGTATGGGTTGCCCGCATTAAATTGTTGACTTTGTTGATACTAAAATCCTCCCGTAAACTGAGAAGATCTTGTTCTAAAACTTGCAACAGTTCCGGTGCTTCTTGAAGGAAATAACGATAGCCCTGTTCACGAATATTCGCATCATTATTCATTGTTCATTGTTTATGAGATATCTGGCAATAAGCAATAAGTGACAAAAAAATATTTATTACTTATTACTTATTACTTATTACTTAAAAAGTAGTAGCCGTAGGGAACTGAAACTATCTGTTCCCTATTCCCTATTCCCTGTTCCCTCAGATAAACTAATCAACCTTAAACTTGCCAGCACTGGTCTGGAGATTTTCTGCCATTTGTCGCAATTCCTGGAAGGATGCAGAAATTTCTAGGGAGTCTTCCGAGGTTTTGTTGGCAATCTCTCCCACATCAGTCATGGTTTTTGTCACAGATTGGAACTCCTTGGTCTGTACCTGAGTTGCCTGGGTAATGCCATTGACAAGTTCACTAATTTGTGAAGTAGATTCAACAATGGCATTGAGAGTCTCACGAGCATCGGTGACTAGGTCAGTACCTTGGGCAACCTGCTGGATACCTGTCTCCATTACTGTGGAAACTTCCGCTGTACCCTGTTGAATTTCCTGTACCAGCTGGGCAATTTCTGTGGCTGCATCGGCAGACTGACGGGCTAGGGAGCGGACTTCATCGGCAACGACGACGAAACCTCGCCCGTACTCACCGGCCCGGGTAGCTTCAATAGCGGCGTTTAGGGCTAGTAGTTGGGTCTGAGTCGTGAAATTACTAATCAGGTTAACTACCTTAGAAACCTTTTGGGATGATTCGCTCAGCCGCTTCAGTCGTTTGCTGGTTTCGGCAACTGTCTCGCGAATTTCCAAGATACCGTCTACAGTGCGATCCATTGCAGCATCCCCTTCCCGGACAGTCTGGTTAGCCTGTTGCACTGCTGTTTCTACCTGTTGGGCGCTACTTTCTACAGCAACGGTAGAATTAACCATGTTCTGGATGCGCTCTAGGGCATAGTTAAGAGCCTGAACCTGCTCCTGAGCTTGATTAGCCAAACTAGTAATTGAGGCTTCACTGGCTTGGCTGGTTTGAACCACTTGCCGTGAAGAGGATTGTACTTGGCTAACGATGTTACGCAGGCTTTGCAAGGTATTGTTGTAGGCATCGCCAATGGTTCCTACTTCGTTGTCTGTCACAGGAGCACGAACAGTCAAGTCACCTTCTAGGGCAGGTCTTACTGCTGAAAGTAACTGAATTACCCCCTGCTGTAATTCTTCTTTATCTGCTTTCTCACGGTCAGCAGCTACTCGCAACTGCTCAGACTGCTCTTGGATTTGTTCGAGGTACTCTGACTGTTGCAAAATAATGCCAAACTGGGTGGCCATTTGTACCAAGAGGTTAACTTCACCATCCTCCCAGTCACGGGTTCTGCTATTTTGGTAAGTCATCAACAAGCCCCAAAGTTGCTCGTTCATAAAGAGGGGAGCAATCACGTAGGATTTCACACCCCACTCTTCTAACTTTTCTTTGGAGAAGGTCAAATCATTGGTTTGGCTGATATCGCTTACCTTATGGGTTTCTTTGTTGCGATATATACCACCTCTGGTTTCTCGTAAAACTGGATCTGCTACCCGTGCAGCTTCACTTCCTACTAACTTGACGTAACCACTACCCACATCTTCAATGACAACTTCTCCACCCCAGTCCTCATTAAAGCGATAGACCGCTACCCGGTCAGCTTGCAGTAGTTGCCGTAGTTCTTGGCTAGTGGCGCGGAAGAGTCCATCTACCTGAAGATTTTTCTCCTGCAAGCGTTCGGCAATGCGCTGTCCAGTTTTATAGAGTAGGTTAATAAAGTTAGCCTCTCGCGCCGCTAGCTTGCCTAACTGCTCAGACTGTTGGCGTACTTGCTCTAAAGAGATGGCCTGTTGCAATGCTACGCCTACCTGTCCTCCTAACTGAGTCAGAGCATTAATTTCATAATCTTGCCAGTGACGAGGACCACTGTTTTGGTAGGCACAAAGTATACCCCAAAGTTCCCCTTCAATGAAAATTGGGGCGAGCAAATAAGCTCTGATTTCAAATTGCTCCAAGATATCTACGTGACAATCTGAGTGACCAGCTTTGTAGACATCATCAATAGCAAAGCTTTCACCGTTGCGATAGCGACCACCTTTAGTCTCTTGTAAGTAAGTATCAGGCCAGACTGTCTCAATACCGGGGCCAACCAAGGTTACCCAACCTTTGCCTACTTCTTCGGCAATAAATTTACCACTCCAATCCGGCTCAAAGCGATAAATTGCTGTGCGATCGCATTTGAACAAGCGCCGGACTTCTCGGACAGCGGTATTCATGATTTCCCCTGTGTCCCGAGACTTCAAAATCTTGGCAGAGACTCTAGTTACCGTCTTTTCAATTTCGGCAATTATGTTCAAACGCTCAGATTGTTCTTGCATCTGAGAGAAAGTATCTGCCTGTTGTAGGGCAACTCCTAGTTGGTTGGCAACTTGACTGACCAAGTTAACGTCGTTCTCTTCCCAGTGTCGTACACCACTATGTTGAAAGGCGGAGAGTAAACCCCAAAGTTTCTGTCCTCGGAATATGGAAACTACTAAGCATGATTTAACACCGAAGTACTCTAAAGCTTCTACGTGGCAGTCGGTGAGGCCTCCATTATAGACATCATCAACTACCAAAGGTTCATTGTCACGGAACCGACCCCCCTGGTGTTCATTAAGATAAGGATCTTCCCAACCACTACCTACTAACTTAGGGAATCCTCCAGTTTCTGATTCGTAGAGGAAGTCACCAAAATAGTCTGGGCGGAATTTATAAACAGTTATGCGTTCTACCCCTAGTAGTGACCTTAACTCCTGTACGACTGTCCGGAAAATAGTTTCAAAGTCTAGGGTGCGGCGAATCTTATCAACGACACGAGAGAGAGATTGCTCCCGTTCAGCTTCTTTAGCTAGTTGCTCAGTTTGGGCTTGAATTCGTTTTAGGTACTCCGCCTTTTGGTAAACCACGGAGAACTGAGTGGCAATCTGTTTGGCAAATTCAATGTCGCTCTCTTGCCATTGACGTGGCCCAGAACACTGATGAATACAAAGTAAACCCCATAATTGGTTGTTTTGCCGCAGTGGCACAATTAGGTTTGCTCTAATCTGAAACTGAGAAAGAATATCAATGTGGCAATCACTTAGTTCAGCAGCGTAGACATCGCTAACTGCTTGGATACGACCTTCGTAGTACTTGTCAGCAAACTGGTCGCCAAAGCAGTGGTCATGGACTTTAGCGGCGATGGCTGAAGGGAATTCACTTTTTACATCCTCAGCGACAAATTCCCCATCGTCGTAACCGGAATCAGGGTAAAACTGGAATACTCCTACTCTGTCTGCATTAAGAAAGCGACGTACTTCGCTGACCGTGGTGCGGAAGGCAGTCTCTGCATTATCGGCCCGCAAAATCCGCTCAACAATTCTAGAGATTAGGCGTTCCCGTTCAGCCTTCTTTGCTTGTTGCTCGTTTTGAGCTTCAATTTTTTCCAGGTACTCTAACTGCTGCCAAGCTAAGTTAAGAGGCTCAATGAGCTGGAGCATTAACTTGACATCGCTATCAGACCAGTGACGAGGACCTGAGTTTTGATAAGCTCCCAAGATCCCCCAAAGCTTATTGTCTTTGAAGATGGGTACAAGCAAGTAAGAGCGAGCTTTGAGCCTTTCTAGGTAGTCTATGTAACAAGGCTGGAAGTTCATGGCATAAATGTCATCAACTCGCTTGAAGTTTCTGTCTTGCCTAAAGTCACCGCCCTGGGTTGCTTGCAAGTAAGTGTCAGTATGTATTGCTGAGAGAGGAGTCGGACTCATGCCTATGACAACACAGCGCGGATCACTAACTACATCGGGTTTGAAATTAGGGTCTTTCTTATGTTCTTCAGTTAGCGAAACCCAACCAGATCCTACTGATTCAGCAATAAACCCACCACTCCAGTCAGGGTTAAATTGATAGACAATTACTCGATCAGCTTTTAGTAAGTGCCGTAAGTCGCGGGTAATAGTGTCAAAGATACCGGATAAGCTAGTTGCTCGACGGATACTGTCAATTACCTGGGCGACAAATTTTTCTTTTTCAGCCTGAGCTTGCCGCTGTTTCTGCAATTCAGTCGGTTGTAGTTTCAGCGTTAGTTCAGCCACAACTTTCCCTAGCAGGCTAATTTCTGCTTCTCGCCAGCGTCGGGAAACACCTGAACATTGCTGCACCACTAGCAAGCCCCAAACTTCTCCTTTGATAAGAATTGGCAAACTTAGACTAGCTTTAACTTGGAATTGTTTAAATTGTTGGAGTTGGTAGGGACTGGAAGTACCTTGAGAAATTTTGTCTAAAGCAACTACTTCTCGTTTTTGATACAATTCCCGCTCTGCAGCACCAAATGCGATCGCTGGTAGAGACTCTCCCTGACTAGGAGTGTAACTAGTATCAACTGATTCGGCCAGCACTACGCCCTGCTCGTCTGTATTAAAGCGGTAAACTAAGACTCTGTTGGCTTTAAAATGAGAGCGAACCTCTTCTACTATCACCTCAAGTAGTGCTTCAGCACTCTCAGCTTGCCCCAACCGATTAGCAAGATGGGATAGCCAGCGCCGCTCACGTCTAAGTTTTTGCTCAATAGCAATAAATAATTTAGTCTGCAATCCTTTTTGCAGTCCTTGAGTCCACTCTTCTAAGGCAAAGAATTTCTCATCAGCTTGAGATGGGCTTAAATATCCTTCCTGCTCAAGTTCAGCTTTGATGGCAGCAACTAATTCTGTAGCTTGCTGAGTAGAAAAATCGCCCTTGAGATTATGACCTGAACCGTTACTTTTTCTTTTAGCCGATGATTGCTCCTCAGCCTCTGACCATTCCGAGGTTTCTGAGGCTACAGACTCTGTTGTTACTTCTTCCTCGTCCTGAGATTGGTCACCATCGATGAGGTTAGTCATAAGTTCATCTATATCTTCTATAGTTAGTTCGCGTTGGTTATTTGATTGATTTCTTTCACTCAGGTTGGTCATGATTTGCTTTTCTTTAAGTTATGCCTGTTGAATAAAGCGATTCCTGTTTAAATGAGGTGCATTGTTGTCAGTTAGATAACTCCGATAGGACTTACGCAAATTTGCCGTTAAACCGCCATCAGTAGGGGCGTATCGATATACGCCCTCTCTATATATAGTGTTTGTGCGTAAGTCCTGTCCGAGAAATAAATTATTCAATTTACTTACCAACAGTAAGAGCTGACTTTTGTCTCCCCCATCTCCCCCATCTTCCCCATCTCCCTCATCTCCCCCATCTCCCCCATCTCCCTCATCTCCCCCATCTCCCTCATCTCCCCCATCTCCCTCATCTCCCCATCCCGTCCCTAACATCTCATCCTCTATCTACTTGCCAGAGAGGAGATTTGCTAATAGCTGTAATATCCAAAATTGGTCCTTTTCCTCCGGGTAAAACTCCCAAAACAAAAGGCAGTAACTGGTTAGGAAATAAACCAGTTTTTGCTGGTTGAAGTTGTTCTATGTCTTGCAATTCAATATCGTTGACCTGCTGCACCACTAAACCCATAAACTGGTTATTAATCTCAATCACCATCGCCACAGGAGATGGTGAAACTTTTACTAGTTGCCAGAGGGGAGGACAACCGACAAGCTGATTAAGATCTACTAACCAAAGCATTTCTCCCCGCCAATTACCAATTCCCAAAACGCAACTAGGCATTTCCGGCACTGGCATAATTTGGCTCAAGTTAAGGGTGATAATTTCGGTAATCTGTTCTAAGGGCAAGAGCGCACTGTTCTGTTCTCCGAGGGGAAAGCGAAGTAAACGCTTTCTGGTTTCGGGGGGTAGTGGGTCTAGGCTGAGGGGGTCAAGATTGAGGTTTGTAAGTGCTAAATCGTTCATAGTTGTTTTTAAAACAACAAACAGCTAGTAACTAAACAGCAGTTAATTGCCGGATGGTTTGCATTAGTTTGAGTTGATCTACTGGTTTAGGTATGTAGGCATCAGCACCTAGCATTGAACCCCACAGTTGGTCTGCTTCAGTTCCTTTTGTTGAGCAAATCACCACGGGTATTTTTTTTGTCGTGGAGTCAGTTTTGAGAACTCGGCAAAGCTCAAAACCACTTTTTCCTGGCAAAATCACGTCAAGAATTACTAAGTCTGGTCGTTGTAATTTAATTTTTGTTTGAGCGTCCTCGCAATTGTTGACACTAACCACCATTAGACCTGCTTGAGATAGGTAGCGGGTTAGTATTTCTGTCTCAGTCAAGCTATCTTCAACCAAAAGAACTGTTGTCATTAGATATTTCTCGCTATAAAGTACTGGTGAGATTTGTGGTTGTTTTTTTCACAGTAGTTAGTGCTTTTTATTGACTCATCTATGCCAAAAAAAATCACATTTCATTTTTTAGCTGTAAATTATTTTGACGGTACATTTTCACCGGTAAATACCTTTGCAAGACTGCCAAGACCTTTTCCTGTTCAATTGGCTTGGCTAAAAAGCCGGTAGAACCAACCATCTTGGCCCGCACCCGATCAACAATTCCATCGTTGCCAGTGAGGATAATCACCGGCGTATCTTTAAACATAGAAATACGGCGAATTTGTGTACAAACTTCGTAGCCATTCGTTAGAGGCATGACCAAATCTAAGAAAATTAAATCTGGTTTGTGTTCTAGCAAGATTGGTAGTGCTTGCACCGAATCCTGAATATTGATGAACTGATAGCCTGCTTGCCTCAGAATTTGACCCATCATTTGGCTCTCGAATCGGTTGTCATCGATATACGTAACTAAAGGAAGCTTTCGAGATGGAGGGGGAACCGATTGGACGGAGACGTTAAGAGATGGTGGTTTGAAAGCACAACTAAAATCCTCAACTTTCTTGAGGCAAATTAACCCTTTACTGATGTAGGGAATAATTGATTTAGTCAGTGGTAGCAAATTTTGTTTTAGCTTAACGGCTAAATCTCTCAAGGTTCGGCTACCGTCGGCAAGGGTGGTCAAGTTATCGTAGACAAGGGGAGAAGTCTGCCGTTGTAATTCTTGTGCCTGGGAGATGAGGGGAGCCAAGTTTGGGGAAAGGTTTCCTAAGCCAGCCTGTTGCCAAGTCAGCCAAGTTTTAATCGCTTGCTGCCAAGCCTGTTCAGCTTGAATCAAGATTGAGCTCGAATCTGGGTTATCTTGAGGAATTTGCCGATATGTTAGTTGCTTGCCAGTACCGGCGCGACGCAGTTTTTCTCCCTGTTGAATAATATCAAACAGAATTTCTGTGATATTACCTCTAACTACTGCTACTACTTGCTCCCGCTCAATTGTCCCCTCAACCATCATTTCTAATAAGCTATTGTAATCACAGTAATGGGAGCGATTTGGTTCATTACAGATAGTTTCTACAGGTAGTATTGGACAGTATTTAGACAACTGCCGACACCAGCGGCGAGTTGAATGAACCTCACTGCTGGCTCCAGTCAAACTACCTAGGTAAAAATGCAAACTCCACTGCTGACCTTGCCCTTCCTGTATTATCAACAAACCAGTAAATTTTTTCTGGCTACAAACCTGAATTTGCTTGGCTATTTCTGATGAGGTTAGTACCTGATTGATTGTCATATAATGCTTGTTTTCTTTAACAAGTTTATCAAGTAATTAGGGTGTAAATTTAAGATTGAACGTGGCTTAAAAACCAGGTTAGCTGCCTAGTTTTAAATACTGACAAAATCTTAGTCAATTAATACATGACATCTTGCTTATTTCACGAATTGCTTATAGTAATTCTCGTTTCAGGAATGTACAGTATAACTAATCATTGAAACAAAACTCAGTCTTTTTTTTCCTGTAGAGATGGTAGAGATGTGTTTTTTTGTAGATACTTTTTTAAAGTCGCCAATACATGCTCTTGCTTAATTGGCTTAGCTAAAGAACCGGAAGAACCTACCATTTTTGCCCGTACTCTGTCTACAATATTGCTGCTAAAAATAACCACCGGCGTATCTTTAAAAGCTGAAACGCGGCGAATTTGTTTACAGACTTCATAACCGTTAGTAACTGGCATAACCAGATCTAAAAAAATCAAGTCAGGTTTATCCTCTAGCAGGAGTGGCAATGCTTGTACAGGATCTAGTATATTAATACATCGATAGCCGACCTCTGTCAGGATATTGTTGAGTATCTGGCTATCAATCCGGCTATCATCAATACAGGCAATTAGAGGAGCAATAGACTGAGCTGAAGTTGTAGCTTCGGTCTTTGCTACAGGTGTAGATTCAAGATTTTTCGTCATGGAAGGTTTAAGCTCATAACTCAAGTCCTTAACTTCTCTTAGTTCCATAAACCCTTGATTAAGGTAAGGTAAAATAGATTGAGCTAAGGGTGATAGATGCTGTTGCAGAGTAACCGCTAAATCCCTAAAAGTTCTATTACCATCTACTAATATTTTGAGGTTCTGGTAGGCGGCTTCCGAAGTTTGAAGGCGCAATTCCTTGGCTTGCACAATTACAGGAGCCTGATTTGGGGAAATTTCTTTTAAGCCAGCTTGCTGCCAAGTATGCCAAGCTTGCAGAGCTTTTTGCCATGCTTGGTCAAATTTGAGGGAGACAAGGTTGGAGTAAATGGTATTTTCTGGAAGCCGCCGATAGTTGAGTTTTAAGCCAGAATGATAGCGAGTTTTTTCGCCGGTTTGAATTATGTCAAAGAGAATTTCTGTGACGTGACCGGTCAAAGTTAGCTCCATTTGTCCCCGCCTCAGCTTTCCTTGTTTCACCAGTTGTACAAAAGAGTCGTAATTCCGACAAAGAAATTGATGGGGTTCTTGAATCACCGCAGATGCTTGAGAACTAGCTGGGCTAGAGTAAGGTAGTATTGTGAGTCCTTCTCGAGGAATAGCTAGTTGCGGACAATAGAAAGATAGCTGTCGAAACCAACGACGTAGTGGATGCATCCCTCCAGCACAGCCAATCAAGTTACCATGATGAAAGTACAATATCCACTGCTGATTTGATATATCTTGAGCTTTTAACTCTAATAAACCACTAAATTCTTCCTGGACTAGCTTCTGAATTGACATTGCCAGTTCAGCACCAGTAAATATTAACTCATGAATAGCAATGGGAGCCTGTCTAGATCTCACAGAAGAGGGAACGAACATGGCAGAGAAATCTGAATTATCAGTTAAAGATTTCATTCAAAAGCAATATTGTAAAACTCAAGTTACTTATTTAGACAATAAGTAAGTATTTAGACCTGCAAAGTACAATCCTCGTTAAAGCTGATTATCGGCAAATAGCTAATTTTTCAAACAAAAGGAAAATTTATCTTTTTGCCAATAAAAATTTGCAGGAAATTTAAATAGGAATAAATTATTGGTAGATTGCTTGAAGACAAGAACATTTGGCTTTACTTCTCGTCTTCTCTAGCTAGATGCTCTGCTATTTAATCAAGTTCAACTTGAGGAGATAGACTGAGGACTTTTTCTTTAATTACCCTGAAAAAAAATAGCTGTGCGCAAACGATAAATTAGTTACTGGCAGTCTGCAATCCCTATTATTTTTACCCTAGTGTTGATGCAGTTTCTTGATGAGGAACTAGTATCAGTCTACTGTATTAAACATAACACATGCAATCTTTGCTCAGCAAATACTAGGACTTATACCATGTACGGTTGAATCCTTACATTGTGTTACTGCCTAAGGTGGAAGAGAACCTACAAGGTTCCAAGGTAAAAGGACATAATATGAGTTTTGAATATAAAAAAACTTCCGTTACGGTTTAAGGCAACGGAAGTCTAAGGACAAAGTGCTCAATTAACTTCTGGCAGCAACAGTGCTTTCTTGAGTTAAAACTTCAGAGAAAGCAAAATCAGGTGCAGCAAGCACCAAAACTGTGGCAGGTAATCCAGTTGCTAACTCTTGTAAACGTTCATAGTAAGCACTAAAGTTTTCCTCTGGTTGAGCCATACCGAGGAACACCAGGTCTGCACCTTCCGATGAACGGCGCAGAATTTCATTAAAAGGTCTTCCATTAGCAACAATCACCTGAGATTTTGCACCAATTCGCAGTTGTTCAATCATGAGGTCAAGATTGGTGCGTGCAGCTTGGGCGGCAGCTTCATTGGCAACAACTAGCTTCAGGTTAAGATCTGCACCACGCCAAGCAATGCTAGTACGCAGTAGGTAAGCGAGGATCAACATCAGACCACCATTAGCTTGCATACCTCCCCACCAGACATCTATCTGTTGGCGACGACCAAAACCACGATCTTCAGCATCGCGGAAAATCACTACGTTACGCTGCGCTTGGTGGAGGCTAGTGATCATTTGGCAGTAACGTTCCCGGCGCACTGGATTTTCACTATCTCCTAACAGGATGGTATTAGGTACCAGCGGACCAATACCATAGGTTTCTACCATACGCTGTGCCCCGGTACAGAGGTCGGGGGCGGTGATAATGCGTACAAGACCATGTACGCCCCTCTTTTCTAAATAGTCGCGAATTGTCGCTTCCATTTCCGCTTGCTGGCTCGCGTCACGAGAACCGGGTGGCAATACGCTCGAAACTGTGAACATACTCCGGTTATGGGTCAGATGGGATGCCAGTTCAATTAAGTTCCAACGACGTGTCGGTGCACCAGAAAATACCAGGATGTGGGGTCGCCAGTTTTTGGTGTCGGGGGTGTAGTCTAGTCGCATCACACCCTGTCGCACCAGTGCCATCCAAATTCCCTGTCTAACATCTCCCCAAGCACTTTCTAGTTCTCGACGTTCTAGCCAGATGTAAATGCCAAAAACGATGATCGCTGCCATAATCGTGGAAACTGGATCGATTAAGAACATCACACCCAGACAGCCAATCACTCCCAACAGGGAGAAAAACCAGTGGACGCGGAAGGAGGGACGGAAAGAAGGACTTCTCAGGAAGGTTTCAATCCCCGCAGCTAGGTTCAACACCAGATAAGTGGTGAGAAAGAACATTGAAAGAACCGGCGCAATTAGGTTCAAGTCACCAACGGCAACTGCTATTAATACCAAGCCTAAGGTTACTACCGTAGCAACCCGTGGCTCGTCATCTGAACCGCTACCCGTACCAAGAAATCGCAACCAAGAGGGTAAAATGCCATCGCGAGCAAGGGCTTGTAAGACACGGGGCGCACCAAGAATACTACCTAGGGCACTAGAGAGGGTAGCACCCCAGACTCCTAGCAGAATGGCTGGTGACCAAAAAGCCATCTGCTTCATAATCAGAGGATCAGCTATCAGTGTTGAGGCATCGGCACGCATTGCTAGGACAATTGGCAATAACATGTAAATTACGTAACCAGTGCCAACGGCTGCTAGGGTGCCTGTGGGGATGGAACGAATTGGATCGCGCAGATCTCCTGACATATTTACCCCCGCCATAATGCCCGTTACAGCAGGAAAGAAGACGGCAAAGACAACCCAGAAGGGTTCTGAGTTTTCTGGCTTTGCCCCCCACAACTCAACTGTAGTATTAGGGTCAACGGCATGTCCAAATAGTAAGGAGAGAAGAGACAGGGCGATCGCTGCCATGATAAAGTACTGTGCTTTGATGGCAACTTGGGCAGAGGTAACTGCCAGTACAGCTATCAGTACAGTGGTAATCAGTGCCACCAATCGCTGGTTTAACTCTGGAAATGTCATAACCAAGCTCTCAGCAAAACCGATGGTATAAAGGGCCACGGAAATGGCTTGAGCGAAGTACAGAGGAATACCAATTGCCCCTCCCGACTCAATGCCGAGGGAGCGGCTAATCATATAATACGCCCCCCCAGCTCTGATGACTCGGTCTGTGGCGATCGCACAAATCGATAAAGAGGTCAAAAAAGTAATCGACGTTGAGAGAGTAACGATGATCAGGGTGCCGAGTAAGCCCACATTCCCAACAACCCAACCAAAGCGAAGGTACATGATCACGCCTAGGATTGTCAGAATCGATGGTGTATAGACACCACCGAAAGTGCCTAGACCAGCACCCTTTTCTGGAGGCGCTGAAGTGGTAGATTTCAAGGCGCGGCGAAATGGAAATTTCACTTTATCTAAACTAAGCTCCCAGTTCGAGTACCAGCAATCCTAACTCAAACTTTGATTTAACTACTAAGCAGAAATATCGGTTAGGTTAAGTTATTTTTACGGACTATAATCAGCGAAAACAGCCTCAGTTAGCTATTTCGACCAGATAAGAAAATCTGTACTGACAGAATATTGATCTGCTCACTCTAGAGAAAGGATTGTTAAATTATTTTTATTCATTAAAAGAAAATTCACTCTCAATAATTGTATTATTTTTTGGCGATATAATTGTAGCTTTTCTCCAAAATTCAGCACATTGACAAGGCTGTTATTGCATCAGGGAATGGGAACAGATATTTTCTATTCCCTTAAATTGCTAATTAACTCCGGCTTAGCTAAAGTACTAATAGTTAGAACCTGAGGCGGAGTAGAATCGGGCGGATAGATAAAGTTAACCAGTATCTCTTTCCGTGTTCCAGGGGGCAAATTGATCTGAACTAATGGTTCTCCAGGCTGCCCTCTGCGTTGCACCAAATGCAGGTAGCGAGTTTGAGATTGACCTTGCTCATCCTCGTAAAATAGCTTAACTGTACCTCGAAAGAAAACTTGCTCTACTCTTGGCTGCAAAAAGAGAAGTTGCCCTCTACTTGCTTCATCTTTCAATGGTGTTTGTAGTGATATGGTAACTGTTTGTACCTGGTCTGTACTGTTTTTGAGAGGCAGAGTCAGATGGTACTCTACTCCATAGTTACTATGGGCAAAGTAAGCTGTATCGGGGTAACGTTTTAGCATTGGCGCACTTTGGACTTGACCCGTAGCCAGGGTAATTAAATGCAAAGTTGCCAATACGTAGGAAAAGGCTTGATCCGGCGGCGGAATCGTCAAATCCTCAGACTTACTACTATCAGTAATCACCGTTTGCCATTGGGAACCTTGGGAGACACCTGCCACACGACCAAAAACCGTTGGTTCTCTGGGTGGATCGAGAGGAGTAGGTGTTTTTCCCCTGGGCTGGGCTAATTCTCCTGTCTTGAGTAGCTTTTGCCATTCATTTAAACTAGGTTGTCGGTAACCACCATTACTTTGGCGAGGAGCTTTCAAAGCCAAGTTAGCCAGGTAAACTGGATAGTCGCTGTGCAAGCGCATCAGGGTGGAACGACCATTTGATGCCGGTGCCCGTTCAATGGGAATTGGCTGGTTGAGCAACATCTGGCTTTCTCCTGGTTCGATCAGCAATTTTTCTGGGAAGTTTGCCTGCCTGATGCCTCGTAGGACATCGTTCATTGTACGACTGCCAGGGCCAGAGTAGACCGTACCTCTAGGGTTATTTACTAAATCTGGCAAAGGGATAAATGGAGCCTCTGGAGTAGAAAGATAACTAGCAGCTTGCAATATTTCTAGGGTTACTGCTTGCTGATTAGGATTGTGAACAAGCAAACCTTGGTAAAGGGGACGAGTTTGTTCTTGAGTTTCCGCCCGAGAGATATGATGGGAGAAAATATCAAATCTTCCCAGGAATGCAAAGTTAAGATGTGATTCCTCTACCTGTTTACCTTCTGGGGGAAAGGTAGAAAGTAAAATGCCTTCTGTTTCAATCAATTCGGGAGAGTTGCTATTAAAAACTGGAACCCTATCCAATTTTCCTGGCAAGGTTCGCACTTCTCCTGGAGAGATGGTGACTCCGGCAATATATTGGGGTGGTACGCTGTAGATATTTAATGCCCGACACAGTAGAGTCGTTACCTCACCCCTAGTAGCTGCCTGATTGGGTCTGAGTTGTTTAACATTGGGATAGTTGACAACTAAGCTGCCTATTGCCGCTGCTGCTACTGCTCCTTGGGCATAACTGGGAATTAGTGCTGCATCATCAAAGTAAAGCTTCAGCTGCTCAGCCTGATTAGCTGGTGGGCTGAAATTAACAGCACCAGCCAAAATAGCGATCGCTTGTACCCGAGGAATGGGCTGATTAGGTCGAAATATTCTGCCGGGATAACCGGAAAAAAATTCCCGTCGATAGGCATCTTGAATTGCTTGGTAGGCCCAGTGCTGGGTAGAAACATCTTGGAAACTAATGCCAGGGCGTTTTATTGCTGCTTGGGGGAATGCATTAAGCATCAAGACGGCAAACTCAGCGCGGGTAATAGTGGACTGGGGACGAAAACTACCGTCGGGGTAGCCACGAACAAGATTACGCACCGCCATCTGGCTGATACAGTCTTTTGCCCAATGGCTTTGAATATCTGGGAAGGATAAACTACTCTGCATGGAGAGATTTAGGAAGGCAATCAAGAATAAACTTTTTCTGAGAGGGAAACCCATTAACATTGAGCAGTTATCATTGATAATGTAAATAATTGCAACTTATGGCAATTAAATTTTGCTAGATACAGAGAAGTATATAGATAAGTGATAGAAAACAGGGCAAGCCAAAACTCAGTAAAATTGATTATAAAGAAAGAGATTGCGGCTGCTCAGACTTGAATGATTTAAGGCTATGCTCAATTCCTGGCATTTCTGACTGACCAAAACGATCAGTGACCAGTACAAGAGATTTAGAAGTCAAAATGGTTCTAGCTACTAATGAGTTTATCTATACTTTAAAAATAAGGAACTGACACTATGAGTTTTCCCAAATCTCTGTCCTTTGTTAATTTACTTACTTTTGCACTAGTAACTTTAGCTGGTGTAACGTCCCCACTATCAGCTCAATCCTCCCCAGAATGGATAATTAGCTTGAAATTTGATGATATCGAAGGAGAGAATGTACAACAACCAACAGGTGGAACAACTGGGGGAGGGGTTCGTGGTCGCCCCTCTTCCTGTGCTCAAGAGGGAAAAACGTCTCTGACCTCCTTGACACCCAAGTCTTCTCCTCAGACACTTACCGTCTTGTCTCAACCAACATTTTTTGTTTATGTTCCCGAAACCCAACCCCAGCTAGCAGAATTTGCTTTATATGACGAAGGGAGGGAATTATTTCAAACTAATGTAACTCTCAGTGGTAGAGCGGGTGTAGTGCAAATTAGTTTGCCTGAGACTAAATCTTTGCAAATTGACAAGGATTACCTCTGGCAGTTTACCATCAATTGTCCTAGTCTTAGCCGAGGACAAAATGAGATGGTCTGGGGGGTGATCCGCCGCACAGGGGAAGTTGCCAATCCAGCAACTCAGCCCGGTTTAAGCCAACTTCCCGAGCAAGAGGCCCTGCTCAAGCAGGCCCAAATCCTAGCTGATGCTAAGATTTGGCAAGATTCTCTAGCTCTACTGGCTCAGATTCGTAGTTCTCGTCCCCAGGAATGGGAACAATTTTTAAAGTCAGTTGGTCTAGACGAGATTGCCGAAGCACCTTTTATTGATTGTTGCACAATAGAGAATTAAGACATGGGCATTTCCGATGTGGGCAAAGTTAAAGCGGCTGGTTTGGGATAGTCGCGGGGTTTGGTTTACTGCTCCTAGTCTGGCGGGAGTAGTAATTCTGCTACGCTTTGCTGGTTTACTGGAATCCTGGGAGTGGGATGTTTTCGATCAATATATGCGCTGGCGACCGTCAGAACAAACTGATCAGCGAATTGTCATCGTTGGTATTGATGAAGAGGACTTACGCTACGTTGGTAAACCAATTATTCCGGATCAATTCTATGTCAAGTTACTCAAGAAACTAAAGGTAAGGCAACCTAGAGCAATTGGTCTGGATATTTATCGCGATTTACCTGTGCAACCAGGTCATCGAGAATTGGTTGAACTATTCAGTTCTACTCCCAATCTTGTTGGTATCGAGAAAGTCGTTGGAGATAGCAAACGTGAGACAATTGGTCCACCACCAGCTCTCAAAGTTAAGGGGCAAGTGGGTGCTAATGACCTAGTATTTGATGCAGATAAAAGGGTGCGACGTGGCTTACTGTTTGTCGCAGATCAAAATGGCAAGAACATTCCTTCCTTTAGTCTGTATTTAGCTGGGTTGTATCTTGAACCGGAAGGAATTGAATTCAAAAAAGATCAAGAAACAGGTAATTGGCAGTTAGGTCAAGCCATCTTTAAACGGTTTGAAAGCAATGATGGTGGTTATGTTAAAGCGGATGCCGGTGGCTATCAAATCCTCTTAAATTACCGTGGCCCTTCTAGACACTTTGAGACTGTTTCTCTCCGGGATATCCTAGAAGATAAAGTCCCACCCGACTGGGGAAATGACTGTATCATTTTGATTGGTGCTGTTGGTGAAAGTTCTGAAGATTTATTTTTTACACCTTATACTACCTCACCAGACCAACTGATAGCTGGGGTAGAAATTCATGCCAATATTACCAGTCAGCTCATTTCTGCTGCTAAAGGAGGTCGTCCCCTCCTAAAAACTTGGTCAGAAACTGTAGAGTTGCTCTGGATTTTTGGCTGGTCTTGGGTTGGTGCTTTCCTGGCTTGGAAGTGGCGATATGCTGGTGGAGCAAAAGGATTTTCCAGTCGTGGAGTGATTAGTCTGTTCATCACAACAGGTGGACTGCTAAGTGGCACTTATGTCGCATTCTGTGCAGGTTGGTGGATACCAGTGGTACCGCCTTTGTTAGCGTTAACAGGTTCAGCGATAACAATCACCACTTATATTGCTAACACGGCCGGCAGAATTCGCAAGACCTTCGGGCGCTACCTAACAGATGAGGTGGTGGCCAATTTGCTAGAAAGCCCTGAAGGCTTGAAATTAGGCGGTCACCGGCAAACTCTAACTATTTTGACCTCAGATTTAAGAGGATTTACTGCCATTTCAGAACAATTGGCGGCCGAAGAGGTAATTGAGATCCTCAATCTCTATCTAGCTGAAATGGCCGAGGTAATTACATCGTACCAAGGAACAATTGATGAGTTCATGGGCGATGGCATTTTGGTTCTTTTTGGTGCACCAACTATCAGGGAAGACGACGCAGTCAGAGCAGTTGCTTGTGCTGTTGCTATGCAGTTGGCAATGGTCAATGTTAACAAGAAGATGCGAGAGAAAAATCTGTCGAACCTGGAAATGGGTATTGGTATCCACACTGGCGAAGCTGTAGTAGGAAATATTGGCTCAGAGAAACGTAGCAAGTATGGAGTTGTGGGTGCTCAGGTTAACCTAACTTACCGCATTGAATCCTATACAATTGGTGGTCAAATTCTTATTTCTGAGAATACCCTAGCTTCAGCAGGAGAAGTTGTTAAATTCAAGGGGAAAAAGCAGGTACAACCGAAGGGAGTGCAACGGACAATTAATATTTATGATGTAGAGGGTGTTGGTGGCAAATATAATTTATTTCTACCTCAAGAAAAAGAGAAATTTTTTCCTCTTCCTCAAGCTATTCAAATCCAATACATGCTCCTTGATGGTAAGCATGTTGGCGATACCATCTTTCGGGGAAGTATAATACAGCTTTCAGCTAAGGGAGCTGAGTTAAAATGCAGCAAGGAAATGGATGAGCAATTTCTTCCTTCTGAGCTTAGTAATATTAAGTTAAATTTGTTAAGCCAAGTCCATGAAGAAGCCAAAGAAGATGTCTATGCTAAAGTTTTGAGTAAACGAGCAAACAATCTTAGTTTCTTTATCTACTTCACTTCTAAGCCACGGGCAGTAGCAGCGGTGCTTGATGCTGTTTATGAGTCTTTGATTTGAACATAGATCATTATAGCAACTACCCTAGCAAATAGTTCTCTAAAGATAAATGGTCAATTTTCTATTAACAATTTTACCTATTAAGAATAATGCTTCATAACTCCAAAGTTAGTACTTAAAGCAACGTTAAGATTTTCTAAGGATTCAACTAGCCAACCTACTTTATCCTTTGAGCAGCCTTGATAGTGATTAAAGAGAATAGTAAAACGTTTTTCTAAATAAGGCTTAACTTGACGAGAGAGTAAAGCAATCTTCAGTAACAGACCAATGGTAGCAGTAATACCCAGGTTACCCGTTAGGTCAAAAAAAATGTAGTGGGTGGGCTTTTGATTACTTTCTACTATCAGTAAATCCAATAATTTTCTACAAGTTCTTACCAGCAATACGTCGTTGATAGTCTGGCTGTCTTGGTCAGGCATGCTGTTGTCGAGATGTTCAGATAATAAATAATTAAACTGCCCTTTCCCGTATTTAGTGTCAATAGAGCTAATCAAGTATTCATATAAATTTCGCTTAAAGGTTCGGTAAGTATTACTCTTACTGTAGGTAAGAAACTGGCGAGCTAAGTCTCGGTGAGTGTTGGAGCCATCAACTTTGCCAATAAAATGTCCGAGGGCAAGATTAAGTTGGTAATCACTTAAGAGCGTTGGGTTGTGAGCACTTCGCAAACATGAAGACGTTTCTTGCTGGGTAGTTTGGCGAGAATTAAGCAGTTTTTGATAAGTAATATACTTAGATAAGTCAATTTGAAACTGCCACTGAGCCTTGGCTTTGATTAACCTAACCTTTCGTTGCTGCTCTTCTGTACAGTCTTTGTCTAAAAGATAATGTTCATATAAACAGGGATAGCGACGAATCAGAGTCTTTAACGGCTTAGTTTCTGTCTGATGACTTCCTTCCGTTTTATTGGTAATTTCTTTAGCCAGATTTTGTAGTTTTAAATATTGTTCCGTTTTTTTGAACTTCTCTACTAGAATATGCAGTCGCTGCGTTGTGGTAGAGGAGCTTAACTCAACAGGTTCAGTTTCAAATAGGCTCAGCAGCAGAGGAATTGCCCACTGAAATTGAGGATTCTCTCGCCATCGATTAATCAGAATGTGGCAACTACGGTTAATGATAAAATTAAATTCCCGATCTGCTGATTGGGAAGTAACAATCTTTTCTAGGCTCTGCCGTACTTGAGGTTTAGAGCAACATACTCCTTCAATAAACAGACAGCGGAAGTCTTTAATCAACTCTTCGGGTGGTTCTAGCTTAACGCGCTCTAGTAAGTAAGCATACAGTATTTGCTCTTCTTTGGTTATCTGGCAGGCATGATAGTTTGACCCAAAATTGACCACAGTTAGCACCCCTGTATAAGAATTGAATTTCTAGAAATCAATCACTGTTGGCTGGTTAGTCTTATTACTTATCGGTTTTTTTTTCACCATTTATGCACAGAGTCTAGGGAGTATTTTGAGCAAAAAGGCTCTATGTAAAGCCTCTAGGGTATTTTTTGTTTCTGCATAGAGTGGAAATTTCCACAAAAATTACAGATACTAAGCATGTTTAGACTGAAGACCACTTACTTGATAAGTCTCAACCAGATAAGAAGATTATTTGTGTTGAGCTGTAGGCAAGTGAGAGGTAAGTTTAGCCATAGATAATAATATGAGTTCTTCCACGCTGAAGAAAGATCAGTTTTGTCTCACTAGCTACTTAAGTCAGTGCCATTCAGATCAGAGTCCATTGCCAATTAGAATGAAGGGTGCCCAGTAGTAGGGATGCTGAAAGCCCTCTTTCGGTAAGGGTTTGCCGTCGCGGGGCCGGACTATGGTGCGGTTAGCGGCGAGGCTAGTTTCTATGTCTTGGTTATAGAGTAAGCTGAGTTGGGCTTGTCGCAAGGCTTGGGCTTTAGTAATCGTATGTTCTTCTGTACCTTGGGCAAGTTGAGTGTAGAAGTTTTGCATCAGTAAGCTAGTGCTGGCATCGTTGACTAACCATAATGAGGCAGCAACAACCCTAGCGCCATTCCGGAGGAAGTAGGAACTAATCCCATTAATCTCATTGCCGTCTTGCCCTGGGCCACCTAACGCTGTCTGACAAGCTGAGAGGACAACGAGTTCGACATCCGATAACTCTTTCAATTGTCCAATGTCGGGAATTTCTAGCTTATCACCTGTGCCGAGCAGGAGATAGGATTTATCTGCGTCACCGGGAACGAATTCGCCGTGAGTGGCAATGTGGAGATACTTGTGATAGTAGAGATTGTCTCGCAGCGTCTTATAGTCAAAGTCTTTATTGAGAAACTCGGAACCGGGATAGATGCCGAGGGAGTCGGAGTTATCCCGCACGACAATTGCATCTAATTCTTTGGGGACATTGGGTAGGGAGTTGAAACCAGCTACGGCATCAGATAAACCGAGTGCTAGAACGGGTGTCTCTTCGATACTAGTTACTTGAGATGCGGTTGTATCGGTATACTCAGCCGAGAGAATGGTAGAAATTGTGTAGTTCTCAACTAGATACTTTTCCCCATCAAACAGCGCACTCATAGGAATGTAGCGCGTGACGCGATCGAGCGCAAAGACGAGGTTTTGAATTTGATTGCTATCTAGTTCGTCGGCTAAAGGTTCAATTAGCCAGTCGTAAAGCTGTTTGCTGGTTGCTTGTAGGGTAGTTAAATTCGAGCTGGGAGTTTCTAACAACTGGCGGAACTTTAACACCGTTTCTCCCAATTGCTGCCGTCCCACTGGCACTTTTTTACTGTTGAAAACGCCTCCTTGGGTCGTCCACAATAGCCAAAGTTCTTCTTCACTGACGAAGGGATAAATGACGACTGTACCGGGTTGCGCTTTGACAATGGCTTGAACATCATCGCCACTCAAAGATTCAGGCTTAATGCAATTCTTATCCTCAGCGCGGCAAGTGCGTGTCTCTTGCTCTAATTTCTTGACAGTTTTGTCAAATTGTGTAATTAAAATTTCACGTTGGTCTAGAAGTTGGGGGAGTTGTTCGCAGCGAGTTTTTAGGCATTCATTAACTTTTTGTCCGAAGGCAATCAATGTGCCATGTTCTTTAATAATCGTTTCTTCTATTGAGTTCAAGGCAATATCTTCTATCTCACCACCGGAACGGGTGAACTCGCGGATTTCTTCTGCTTTGAGTAGTTCTAAAACTTGCTGGGCTTCTAAGATACGTCCTTGGGAGAGTAATAAGTCTGCTAATTGACGATAAATATCAGCGGTTTTTACGCCGTCAAAATCGACGGTTGCTTGGAGAACAGATTCTTGTAAATGTTGTGGGAGTCCTTCATTGATGCGGCGAACTTCTTCAAATTCATTGATGGCTTTTTTGTAGAAAGTAATGGCAGCATTGGGTCGATCTAATTGGGTGTAGATGCGACCTAAACCAGCATGACTCCAAGAATTATTACCTGTTACATCTTCAAGGGTATCAACGGCTAATGCTTGATGATAGGTAGCAATGGCTTCTTGCTCTCTGCCAAATTTACGATGTAGACTGCCGATGAGGTTGAGGGAGAGCTTTTCCCAAAGGGGATTTTGAGCGTTTTGAGCAAAGGTTAAAAAGGCTTGGGCTGACTCCATTGCTTTTTGGTCGCTACCCGATTCACCGTAGCCGAGGCTTAGTCTGGAAGTAGCATGGGCGGCTAGGAGGGGTTGTTTAATTTGCTGTGCGATCGCTAATCCTTGTTGAGCAAATTCAATCGTTTTTTCCGGTTCCCCTTGGGCGAAGTAATTGAAGGCGATCGCACTCAAAACGATGCTCTCGTCATAGCGGTTTTTGAGTTGACGCAGAACGGGTAATACTTGCTGATAGTACTCGTTGCTGGTTTGGTAATCTCCTAATTCTGCATAAGCAATCCCTAGCAATCGAAGTGGCAATGTCTGCGCTGGGGGACTCTCCAGTTCTCGCCCTATCTTCAAACTTTGCTGATAAAGCTCTAGCGCTTTGGAGTAATCTTTTACGTTACTGTAAGCCTCCCCTAGCCTCGCTAGTCCATCAGCCTCTAGAGCGGGATTTTTCAGTTCTCTGGCTATTGCCAAACCTTGCTCGATAAATTCTTTACCCTTGGTATAATCGCCAATAATTCGGTAAGCATTGCCTAAATTAATCAGTAACTTTGTTTCCCTGCGGCGTTCGTTTCTTTTCCTTGCTTGAACTAAACCAGGTTCGGCAACAGCAATTACTTTTTGATAGTATCCCAGCGCGGCATACATTTCACTGAGTTCAACTGCTGCTCCTACTTCTCCTAAGAAATATTTATTTTCACTCGATATTTTCAAGGAAGTTTCCGCTGCCTCTATTCCTTGTTCGTATTCTCCCCGGACTTTATAGGCTTGGCTGAGATATTCTAGGGCTATGGCTTCATCAGCAGAATTTTTGGCTTGCCGTGCTAGGGCTAAAGCTTGCTGGGCTATCTCTACTGCTTTGACAGTATCGCCTACCGAAAGATAGCCTCGGCTCAGATCGAGCAAAGCAATGGTTTCAACGCGGTTAAGTTGTTCTTTTTGTACTAATGCCAAACTTTGCTGGGCAAATTCCAGGGCTTTTTGATAGTCACCTTGGTTATGATAAATGTCTCCAAATTTATCCAACGCATTCAGCTTCAGGTAGGGATTTTCTAGCCGTTCGGCAATGACCAATAACTGCTCCGCCAACTCCAGGGCTAGAGCATAATTTCCCTGCTTGTTATAGGCACTGCTCAAAGCTCTCAACGCCCTTGCTTCAAATTTAGGGTCTTGGATTTGCCGCGCGATCGTTAAGGCTTGTTGACTGAATTCAAGGGCTTTCGGTACATCATTCAAATGTACATCGTATAAGAAAGACAACCTTAGCAGGGCTTCTGCTTCTAATTCAGGTCGGTCAATGGAGCGGGCTTTTTCCCATGCTTGTCGTGCAAAATTGAGAGCATTGTCATAGTCTCCAAGTTGGCTATAGCCGATACTTAAACTATCCAGAGCATAAAACTCGGTTGCTAAAGCACGAGATTTTAAAGGTGGGCTGAGTTGAGCGATGTTGATTTGTCGTGCTGCGGTTAAAGCTTGCTGATGGGTTTCAATTGCTTTTTCATGTTCTCCAATCCCCCTATAAGTACTGCCTAGAGCAAGTAAAGTACTTGCTTCGCTAAATTTATCATTTTGTTCTCGTATAATTTCCAATTGTCGCAAGCTGATTTCAATATAGTTGTGATCTTCGTCCCGAGCATTGTAAATACCAGCCAGTTTAGTTAAAGCCGAATCTTCAATATCCAAATCATCGATTTCTCGCCCAATGTTAATTGCTTGTTCTAAGAAGTCAATGGCTTTGGGATAATCCTGAAAGAAGCTGTAAGCAGCTCCTAGTTGAATTAAAGCCCTGGCTTCTGATTGGGAATCTTTCAGTTTTCTAGCAAGGATTAAAGCCTCGTGCGCTACTTCTCTTGAGCGAGAATATTCTGTTTTAGCTTGAGCATATACTCCTTGTACTATGGAACTAGAAGCTTTTGACATGTGGGTTTGACCAAGGAGTGCCAAGCTGTCTAATTGGGCTGGTTCATCTTGGATTTCTCGTTGAATAGCTAATGCTTGCTGGAGAAATTCAACGGTTTGGTTCCTATCGCCTTGCAAAAAGTAAGCACTTCCTATCAAAGCGAGAATATCAGCTTCTTGCGGCTTATCTTCTAGTTCTCGCGTGACAATTAGCGCTTGTTGGAAGAATTCAATTGCTCGTTCGCTGTTGTATTGAAAAGAATAATTCAATCCGCTCAAGAAGAGAATATCTCTCTCAAGCGAACGGATTCCTGTTTCTTGGATGATTGGTAATGCTTGCTGGTAAAGTTCTAAGTTGCGGTCATAGTCTTCTAAATTGGAGTAAACATTTCCCATCGCCATTAGGCTTTCGCCTTCACCCGCACGGTTCCCTACTTCGCGGCTAAGTAATAGAGCTTTCTCAGACCACTGCAAAGCACGGGGATAGTCTTTCTGGTTCTGATAAACCCCGCCGATTCTTCGCAAGGTGATTCCTGCATAGAATTTATCTCCCACTTCCTCATGTATGGCTAGGGCTTGCTGTAGGGTTTCTAATCCTTGAGGAGATTGTTGCAAACCATGAACGTAAACCACCCCAAGATTACTGAGAGTTCTACCTTCTCCTGCTTTGTCCTGTAATTCTTGGTGAATGGCTAATGCTTGCTGTAAGCTTTCTAAAGCTTGGTCATATTGCTTTAAGCCGTAGTAGGTAATACCCAGGTTATTGAGGGTTTCCCCAATTCCCGCGCGATCGCTTAATTCTTGGCGAATGGCAAGGGATTGCTGAAGCACCTCTCGCGCCTCGTCGTATTGCCGCAACCAATAGTAAACCTCACCGATATTATTGAGGGTTTGCCCAATTCCCGCCTTGTCCTCCAGTTCTCGCTGGATTTCCAGCACTCGTTGATATGTTGCCAAAGCCTGGGGGTATTGCCCTTGGCGATATTGCTCAATACCCTGTTGGAATAGGCGTTCCGCTTCGGTTGGTCGGTTTTGAGTTACCTGTACCTGTACGCGCTGCGGGATAGCTTCTGCTGAAGTGACGGGAGAGGCGAGGGAGAGGAAAGCTGCGATCGTAAGCAGGCTGAGATACTTGAGGGGGTGATGCATTGGGAAATCCTTTTGAAAAGACTTTTAGTAATGGACCATGTTTTCGTCAATTCTTATCCCCTGTTCCCTGTTCCCTGTATGCCCTAGCGGCCATGCTACGCAAACCCTGTTCCCTGTTCCCTGTTCCCTGTTCCCTGTTCCCTGTTCCCTGTTCCCTGTTCCCTGTTCCCTGTTCCCTGTTCCCTGTTCCCTGTTCCCTACTTCTGCAAGAAGTCTATTTAACAATTGCCAATTTTCAGCGCCCCAAAGTTAGTACTCAAGGCTACATTTAAGGTTTCTAGAGATTCCACTAGCCACCCTACGGCTTCTTTGGTGAGAGCCTGATAGTGATTAAACAAAATGGCAAACCGCTTTTCTAGGTCTTGCTTGACTGGGCGACAGAGCAGCACAATCTTAAGTAGAAGACCAACTGTAGCAGTAGTTCCGAGGTTGCTAGTTAGATCGGAAAAAATATAGTGGTTCGGTTGTTTGGTACTCTCTACTACTAGAAAATTCAACAATTTTCTACAGGTTCCCTCCATTAAAGCGTTGCTCAGTTGCTGACTATCGTTTTGAGGAAGAGTACTTTGCAAATGCTGAGATAACCGCTGGCTGAACTCACCTGTGCGATACTTTGGTTCAATAGAGCTAGTTAAGTATCCGTGCAACTCTTTTTTAAAGGTGCGGTAGGAACGAGTCCAACGGCTGTAGGTACGGAAATGTTCTGCTAAGTCCCGATAGGTGTTATGACCATCAACCTTACCTGTAAATTGCTTCAGGGCAATTTCTAGTTGGTCATTGCTCAATAGGGTAGGGTTAGAAGCAAACTGGGGATTTTTTGACAATTGCTGGTAAGTAACATAGCGAGATAAGGAAATTTCAAACTGCTTTTGTTGTCTAGTTCGTATTAACCTAATCTGCTGTCGTTGTTCTTCGGGACTATCATTGGTCAGCAGACAATGTTCATATAGACAGGGATATCTGCCAATCAGAGTCCTCAAAGGTCTAGCTTCGGAACTATCCTCTTCCTCTTTTTTGGCCGAGATTACTTGAGCTAGGTAGCATAGGGAACGATATTGCTCAGTTTGTCGGAAGCGCTGTATTAATTGGCGTAGGCGCTGGGCCATCCGCGAGGAAGCTGGTTTGCGAGGTTCGCTTTCAAACAGGGCAATCAGTTTAATAATTGCTCTCCTCAGTTGGGTTTGGTGCTGCCATTTCCATTTGTTAATAAGAATATAGCAACTGCGGTTAACAATAAACTGGAAATTCCGCTCAGCATCAGGAGAAGCAACAATTTTTTTCAAAGCTTGCCAGACTGGCAAACTAGGGTATTCAGTACCCTCAATGAACAGCAGACGAAAGCTCTCAATTAACGTGCTTGGCGACTCTACCTCAACGCGTTCTTGCCAATGGGAGTAGATAATTTGCTCATCTCCATTAGTCTCGCCAATGTCGTAATTTGAACCATGATTCATCATTTTCAGCACCCCCATTACCTAAAAAATCGAATTTTGGCAAAGGTATATAATTGCTAGGTATCTGTATTACTTATCAGTCTCTACTCTGCCTATTATGCAGTAAATTTTTAGATCGAGCTTGTCAGATCGGATTGACTTAGCATATTTGAGATCAATAACTTACCAGCTCCTGGCAAAAACTTTATGTTTCACTTTCGGTAAATTTTTCGCACACTTGTTGACTTATTGTTCTCTTATTTTTTACTTACTAAGTATAAAGTTAGAGAAACTGCGAAGGCATTATTCTATTGTGTCAACTTGATTGCTCAAACCTGACAAACCAGTTGCGTCTTTGTGCAACTCAACGAACTCCACTCTTAATCATATCAAGTTAAGTTAATAAATTAAACATTAATTTTCAACGGCTCCTAAAGCTCTTAAAGTAGTAAGAGTCGCTTCCCCTAACCCTTGCACCCCTGTAATATTCATACCGTTGTAGGGTTTATCTGCTCTCAGGGTCTTCTGGCATTGAGCTGTTGTCAAATCCCAAAGCTTAATTGCCTGATCATAGTCGCCACTTACCAAGGTGGAATGGTCTAGACTGAAGCTAACCGACCAGATTTGGCTAGTGTGTCCTGAGAAAGTTTTGAGACATTCAAGGTTATCGAAATCCCAAATTAGCAGAGTTTGCCCTTCACTGCCGATCAGAGCAAGTTTACCATCAGCACAACAGAAAACGGCGTGGATTCGTTCACAATGTACTTGTCTGCTGCTTAAACATTCTCCTGTATTGACTGACCAGGTTTTTACAGTTTGGTCATAACTGCCACTGGCAAGGATTCTTCCATCCTGACTAAAGGCGAGAGTCTGAAGCCTACCACTGTGTCCTTGCAGCGTGCTGAGACAATCTCCAGTCTTCACGTCCCACAGCCTGACGGTTTGATCATAACTGCCACTGGCAAGGATTTTGTTATTAGGACTAAAAACAACTGAACTAGCAGATTGAGTATGACCTGTGAGGGTGTGCAGAAGTTGCCCTTTACTAACATCCCAGAGTTTAACCGTCTGATCATCACTAGCACTAGCAAGGATAGCACCGTTGGGACTGAAGGTAATGGTTTGTACTTGGTCTTGATGACCGGGCAACGTTTTTAAGCACTCTCCATTAGAAATCTGCCAAAGCTTGATGGTGCGGTCGTGACTACCAGTGGCGAGAATTGTCCCTTGAGGGTTAAACACCAGGGAACAGACCCAATCTTGGTGGCCTGACAAAGTTCTCAAGGCCAGACCTGTCGCTACATCCCACAATCTCACAGTTTTTTTGCCACTGCCACTGGCTAGGGTTTGACTATCCTGACTAAGGGCAAAAGACCAAACCCGATGGGTGTTACCCTGTAAGGTTCTCAAGCGTTGACCTCTCCTGATATCCCACAACTGAACCATCCGCTCTAAGCTACCACAAGCAAGAATTTGACTATCACCACTAAAAGCAAGGGAGCAAATGGGAGATTCAAATCCTTCCAAGGTTTTGAGGCATTCACCAGTGCTAATTCTCCATAATTTAACAGTTTGGTCAAGACTGCTACTAGCAAGAATTTGACCATCCCGACTAAAGGCAATACAGACTAAATCTTGGTGGCCTTGGAGCAGTTGGAAGCAGCGACTTGTCTTAATATCCCAAATTTTAATTGTTTGGTCGTCGCAGCTACTGGCGATCGCCTTTTCCTCATAACCGTTATGGGCAGATGGTTGTAGGGCAAAGGAGACAGCCCAAATCTTAGTAGCATCACTGGGAAAGATTCGCAAGCACTCACCGCTATCGATGTCCCAAAGTCTGACGGTTTGGTCTGCGCTGCTACTAGCTAGGGTTGGGCTATTCTCACTAAAGGTAACGGCGTTAATTTCTCCACTATGTCCTTGCAAAACTTGAAGACATTGCCCAGAACTGAGTTGCCACAATATTACAGTCTGGTCACTACTGCCACTTGCTAAAATTTGACCATCCCCACTAAAGCCAACGCAATTAACTTGGTCGCTGTGACCAGCCAAGGTTTTCAGACATGCTCCTGTGTTAACATCCCAGATTTTGATGGTTTGGTCATCATTACCACTAGCAAGGAGTGTCCCTTGAGGATTAAAAGCCATTGACCTAACGGCACTGGTTTGACCTTCCCAGGTGAGTAGTTCTTGGCCATTACTAATTTGCCAAAGGGTAATTTTGCCATCTTCATCCCCAGTGGCTAATTTGTCATCTTGCCCTAGGGCGACGGTGAGGGAATTACCGAGGGTTTTAGCAAAGACGGATTTAGACAGGTCTGATCTGGCAAAGTTGACGTTATGTAAAGAAACATCTTGCAGGTAGGCTTGCCAAATGGTCAGTTGGGAAAAGTCGTAGCCGGTTAAATCAATGTTTAATTGATGGGCAAGATTAATTATATTACCTGCTCCATAACCAGGGGAATCGGCAAACTCTTCTCTAATTTTTGCCAGGACTTGCCTCAGTTGCTGCTCAATTTTTTGGGGAGTTGGGTAGGGGTTATTTAGCCTCTGGGCAATGGGTTGTAAAATTACACGGATTTGGCTTTCTCTGATATAGTCTTTTGCTTGGGCTTTAATCAGAGCATGACTCATGAGCAGGGAAATATTTTCTGTCTTAATTTCCTCAACAATCTGCTCAATTAATTTTTCAATCATGTATTCCATGACCACAGGCTGCTGAGTGCAAGCTTCTGTGTCTCCTTCAATGAGAGAGCGCCTCTTCAGGGATAGTAGGGAGTTTGGTAATTCTTGTTTTGCTTCTACCGAAACCAGTTCTGAGTGTAGTTCTAGCAAAGAAATTGGCTCACGATTAATTGCTAGCCAATACATTAATTCCTTTTCTAAGCTTGACAAGCGAGAAAGTTGCTGTTCAAGCAAATCCCGTATGTCAGCAAATTCTGCTTTACCTTGTTCAATTTGAGACAAAAATTCAGAAATATTGCCAGCCCAAAAATATTGGATATTAGTGGCAACTAGATTGAGGGCGAGGGGATTACCTGCGTAACGTTCAATCAGTTTCAGACTTTGATACTCTGAGCTAGAAAAGCCTTTGGTTTTGAGAATTTCTTGGCATTCTGCTGGCTCGATACCTTCAACGGGGAAAGAACGCACCAGGTCTGTCTTTCCCTGTAAAAGGTCAATTTCCCTGGGCTTTTCTCGACTAGTTAGTAACAAGCAACTTTGATGAACCGTCTCACCCAAGAGTTGAAAAAGCTCGCCGTATTCCTCGTAGCCTGGGCGATAGCGTCCCACTTGCTCTGCTTGGAGAATTGACTCGGTATTGTCTAATATGATTAGGCAACGATGTTCTCGCAGATATTCAACTAATTGGGAAATTGGACGGTTAAAATTATTGGCTAAGTTAGCCTTTTGCCCATTAGACAAGAATTGAATGAGGCCTGCTAGCAGTTGCTTGAGTGGTGGGGCATTGCGTAGCGATCGCCAGATGACATACTCAAATTGTATTTTAATTCGTTGTACTAACTTGAAGGTCAGGGAGGTTTTGCCGATGCCCCCCATACCTAGCAAAGCCACTAGACGAGATTTATCTTCTTCAATCCATCGTTGTAGTAGGGATAGTTCCTCTTCTCGTCCGTAAAATAGGGTAACTTCTGCTGCTTCTGTCAAATCTATACGTTGAGGAGTTATGGGTTGTTCAGAAGCAACAACAAGGGATTTTTTGTATCCTTTCTGTTCTAGCCAAATTATAATTTCTCGCCAGTTTTTGGGACGCTGTCCAACTAGTCTTTCAATGTAGTCATAGAGTCCCTGGGAAAGATCAGCTTTAACCCCGCTGAGTTTTCTGTTTAGCTTATTGGCGATGGCTTCTGGCCCTTGTTGAGTCAGCAGTAAACAGAGGAAGGTTGTCTCCCTCGGAGAGAGTCCTCTTTTTTTTAGTGTCACTTCTTCTTTGGCCGTCCCCAAATCTACTAGTAGCCGCTCCATATCCCAATTTTCTGAAGCCTGGAGAAACTCCTCCCCCTGCGGCTCTGGTGTAGATGCCATCAAATAAACTTGTTATCCAAGGGTTGCCTGAGTCAATATTACCAAAACACCTAACCAAGGTTAGGTAAATATTTTTTGCTAAATCCCTAACCTCCGTTTATTCCTGTTTTTCTACAGGGCGTTAATAATAGCAGTAGAGAGAGAAACGATTTGATTTAAAAGGCAATTAATCATGACTATATTTCCCTTAGTAGCCCTTTTCGGTGTCTTCTGTTTGTTACTTAATGAAACCGCTAGTCCCAAGGAAGAAAAGAAAGATAAAGAACCAGAACAAGAAATAAAAGATGCTCTCAAAACAGTTGCAAAGTACCTTTTAGAGCCAGATAATAAGGAGGAAAAAGGAAAAGCTTAATGCCTAAGAGGGATTTAAATAAAGTTTCTTCAAAAAGTTTCCAGACCAGTTGATTTAGTAGTTATAATGCCAAGCTAATACAAGATTATGTAGGGTAATCTTGTATTTTTTTGTCTTGCAAAAATGAGATAGTTAACACCTGTACTCATTACTCATTACTCATTACTCATCTTTTCTCCCTTTGCCACCAAGCGCGTACCAGCCTAATTTCTTCATAGGAGAAGTCTTCTCCCAAATGTTCGCGGATAACTTTGAGGGAGTCTGCACCCTTAGTTTGAATAGCTTTAAATATGAGATTTTGCCGTTCTGTAGATACCAACCGATTTAAATCTATCGGCTGTTTCATCTCAATTAATTCAGTGAGGTGGGTAATAATTGTGCTAGAAACAAAACCCCGTTGTTCGGCAATTTCTTCAATGCTTAAACCCTGTTGATAGAGTTGTAAAGTCTTCATCTGACTATTAGAAGGCAAGGGTTCCGGCAGTTTTTGTTCCTGACAAAAAGCACGAATTTCTGAGACAAATTGCTCACCGTACTGGGTAAGTTTATGGGCACCGACACCGGAAATCTCACCGAAATCTGCGATGGTTTGCGGTTGCTGCTGTGCCATTAACTTAAGGCTAGAATCATTAAAGACGACATAAGGGGGAACAGATTGGGCATCGGCTAACTGTTTGCGTAGGCGGCGTAGTCGTTCAAAAAGCAGATCAATTTCAGCTGCCCTGGGGTTAGTATCACCTAAGATGTCTTCATTTGATGTTCGGTTGACGGCAATCTGCACAGAACGCTGCTTACGCAGTATTTCCCAACTCAGTTTGTTGAGTTTCAGTACCCGGTAACCATCGCTAGTTTCATTTAGTAAACCTTGGTGCAGAAGCGATCGCGCCAACATTTTCCAGGCATCAGCAGTTTTATCTTTACCAATACCATAGGTAGAGAGCAGATGGTGTCCGTACTGTTCAACTTTTTTCTTTCTCGAACCCCGCAGCACGTCGATAATATGAACCATGCCAAACCTTTCTTTGCAACGTGCTACGCAGGAAAGAAACTTTTGTGCCTCGATAGTCCAATCTTCTATGGGTTTGGGATTACGGCAATTATCGCAGTTACCACAATTACCCTTAAACCTTTCGCCAAAGTAGCCGAGCATAATAGTACGACGGCAATCTGTACCCTCGGCGTAGTCAGTTACTTGGTGTAACTGTTGTAAGGCAACTTGCTGTTCTTTTGGATCTGGTTTTTGCTCAATGAGATACCTAATTCTCGGAATGTCACCAGGGCTGAAAATGAGGGTACAGTTGGCAGGTTCTCCGTCTCTTCCCGCCCTTCCCGATTCTTGATAGTAGCTTTCCAGGTTGCGGGGTAAGTCGTAGTGGATGACAAAGCGCACATCTAATTTATTAATACCCATACCAAAGGCAATAGTTGCCACCATCACCTGGGCATCATCTCTAAGGAAACGGGTTTGATTTGAGGCTCGCTCTGCGTCAGACATCCCAGCATGATAGGGTAGGGCTGCAATGCCATTTTTTTGCAGCCGGAAAGCGGTTTCATCAACTGTGCGGCGGCTGAGACAATAGACGATTCCTGAACCTGGAGAAGATTTAATGGTTTTGAGCAGTTGGTTATAGCTTTGGCGCTGCTTGGGTTGAACGTCGTAGTAGAGGTTAGGGCGATTGAAGCTAGCTAGGTGAAAGCCAGGTTGCCGCAGCTTTAGTTGCTGAATGATATCCTGTTGCACCCGCTTTGTGGCGGTGGCGGTAAAGGCAAGCATGGGGATATCGGAGTAACGTTGACGCAGTTGTCTAATTTGTCGGTACTCTGGGCGGAAATCGTGGCCCCAATCCGAGACGCAGTGGGCTTCATCGACGGCAAAGGCAGAAATCCCCACTTGCTGATGTATCATTTCCAGAAAGGGGGTAAATCCTTCTCCGAGTAACCGTTCTGGGGAGACATAGAGTAACTTAATTTTACCTTTGAGGATGGCAGATTCGCGCGATCGCACATCTTGTCGATTCAGACTACTATTGAGAAACGTTGCCGGAATACCGTTATCTAGTAGAGCATCGACTTGGTCTTGCATCAGGGCAATTAGGGGGGATACTACTATAGTTAAACCAGGTTTGAGTAGGGCTGGCAGTTGAAAACAGAGGGACTTACCGCCTCCAGTGGGCATAATAATTAGTAAATCCCGATTTTGTAGCGCTTGTTCAACAATCTGCCGTTGTCCTGGGCGAAAGCTATCATAACCAAAGTAATATTTGAGTGCTTCCTCCAGGGATTGAAACTGGGACATGGTTAACGGTTTTAGCGCTGATGAGTTTATTTTAGGACTTTATCAAACACCTTGGGAGACGGGTGTGGGAGATGGGGGAGATGGGGGAGGATTCTCATCAATATTCTGTCCTCCTGACTCCTGATATCAAGTCCGTCTAATTGCCGATAATAAAAACTTCTCCGTGTCTCCGTGTCCCCGCGTCTTCTGACTCCTTGCCCCCATCAAAGTTTCACAATTCATTTAGACTTAATATAGAGAGTTTGTTAAGTAAAGTAACCAATGCCCAAAGCCATCTGGAATGGAACCGTTCTTGCCCAAAGCGATGACTGTGAAGTAGTCGAAGGCAACCAGTATTTTCCTCCCGATTCTATTAACAAGGAATATTTTAAAGAAAGTAGCACCCACACTAGTTGTCCCTGGAAAGGTCAAGCTAGTTACTACACCATTTTTGTTGATGGGCAGGAAAATAAAGATGCTGCCTGGTATTATCCCCAAGCTAAGGAAAAGGCAAAAAATATTGAAGGATATATTGCCTTCTGGAAAGGAGTAAAAGTAGAGGTTTAGGAAAGGACAAGAGGGACACGGAGGTGAGGAGGTGAGGAGGTGAGGAGGTGAGGAGGTGAAGAGGTGAGGAGGTGAGGAG
>JBAUJE010000009.1:0-9201 GCA_049683475.1 Coleofasciculaceae cyanobacterium
CTATCACCTACCACCTCACTGTTCCCTGTTCCCTATTCCCTACTTACAAGGCAGTCCGGATGAAAAAATTTCACCGCCATGCATGAAAGTGCTAAATTCCCACCTGTTCACCTATCACCTACCACCTATCACCTCACCGTTCCCCGTTCCCCGTTCCCCGTTCCCCGCTTTGTTTAGTTAGAAACAAAAGAACCATCAATAATTTACAACCAATAATGAGAAACTCACTTCTTGCCACCGTTGGCAACAGCCTCTTTGAAGGCAACCTCAAGCGTCTTTGTGAAACTACAGCCAATAAACCCGAAAACTGGGCAGAATTGAAAGATGCCTACCAAGTCCAACATTGGTCACGTTTAGCCAAGGAACTGCTTAAAATTGACCCCACCACCCGTACCTGCGGTGCAGAAATCAACACTGTTGAAGAAATTCGTAAAAAAGGCTGGCTATCCCTAGAAAACCTCATCTTTCTCGTCTCCGATACCCCCAATGGCAAAGCCACTGGTAAAGTTTTGTGCGATTACTTCCAACAGCGAAAAGACTTAGGGCTTCGCACCGTAGAGTATGCCGTTATTGACCAACTGCAAGACGAACGTCCCCAAGATTTCAAA
This sequence comes from Coleofasciculaceae cyanobacterium, assembly GCA_049683475.1. GTDB lineage: Bacteria > Cyanobacteriota > Cyanobacteriia > Cyanobacteriales > Coleofasciculaceae > JBAUJE01. The sequence continues at coordinate 609 of JBAUJE010000009.1, forward strand.
ATTCATGGACTAAGAAACCTCGTGCGCCAAATCGGCGAATATGTACAACGTTTCGGGGGAAGTGACTACGTTACTATCAATGCAACTGGTGGCTACAAAGCCCAAATTGCCATCGCTTTACTGATGGGGCAAGCCTTAGATATTCCGGTTTTTTACAAGCACGAACGCTTCAGCGAAATCATCGACTTCCCCCCACTCCCCATCTCCTTCGACTACGACATCCTCGCCCAAAACGCCGACTTGCTAACAGACTTCGAGCGAGGGAAAGCATTCTCTAGCAGCGAACTCGGCAGCATCGACCAAAAACTACGTTCCTTACTCACAGAAATTGTCGAGGGTAACGAATCTCTCTACGAACTCAGCCCCATTGGACAGATTTACCTCACTGGTTTCCGCTACCGCAACCCCAAACCCATTTCCCTCATCCCTGCTACAAACCGGAAAGCACCAACTTTCGGCAATGACCATCACTATCCCAATAGCTGCAAAGATTTTGTGAACAAGGTATGGCAGGAAAATAACTGGATAAAAACAGCCAATTCCCTACCTTACGGTGGACAACAATCAATTAAAGGAATTGGCTTTTTCGTGAGGGAGGAGGAGAATAATTTCAAATTAATAGGAACTTACCAAGATAAAGATAAATTTGGTGCCGCGTTCCACTTTCGCTTAACAGACGAATCCCTCAAAGCCCTAGCCTGGGCAGCAGATTATCTCAATCAGAAATATAAGTAATAAAATGATGGATGACGAGTGAATCGGACAGGAGAGAGCGCCATGACACAGACGCTAAATCAACCAATAGACCAACGGTTCACCCACTCTGGCATAAGCTGGCAACAATTCAAATCCATTCAGCAAGGGTTCTCAGACTCCCCTGGAATACGACTGTTCTACTACAGAGGCGAGGTAGAAATCTTGGCAGTTTCGCAAGATCATGAAATCGTTAGTAGAACAATCGCTGGATTACTAAATGACTACTTTGTGGAAAAAGGCATTGAATTTTACCCCACAGGTAGCTTTACCCAAGAACGTGTTGGGGTAGCCTCAGCACAGGCTGACGAGTCCTATTCTATTGGGGAGTTAAAGAAAACTCCCGATCTCTCCATCGAAGTCGTTTTTACTAGTGGCAACCTCTCCAAGTTGAATCGCTATCAAGAACTAGGAGTACCAGAAGTCTGGTTTTGGGAAGATGGACTCTTTACCCTACATCATCTGCGAAAAGAAGGCTACGAACGGATTTACACTTCTGAAGTATTGCCAAACCTGGACATCGACTTGCTGACGCGATGTATACTGATGACTTCCAGGGTTGAGGCAATTAGAGAATTTAGAAAGGGGATATCTCAAGGTTAGCCTTGACGAAGGCAGAGGGCAGAGGGCAAAGGGCAGAGGGCAAAGGGCAGAGGGCAGTCCCAAGAAAAAAATTCACCGCCATAAATGAAAGTGGTATTTCCGACTCCCGACTCCCGACTCCCGACTCCCCACAAAAAAGTCAGAGAACCGCTACGTTCCGCCACTACTCCCACTCTTCATCAAAGTCAGATGCCTGTCCTGGGAAAAATCCCGAATCTAACACTTGCTCTAATGAGTAGGGACATTCTTGAGGAAACACTTTATAGCTCAAGGAGGTTTCGCGGACGGCTAAGTTTAAAGCACTCTTGTATGCCGTTTCCTTTGCTTCGGGGAGCATTGGCTGCAAACTCGGACTCTCGGCAAGAAGCTGTAGAACTTGCAAGCGTTGCTCTCGGATTGTAGCCAACCAACTTCTAGATCTACTTTGAGGCTGAAACTCCCATTTAAGAAGATGCCCCAATAAAATTCCCAAGCGGTTTTTTAGCTCTCGCCGCTCCTGTCTGCCCAAAGACTCAATCTCCTCAACCAGATTCGGAATGTCTAAGTAGCTCCACTTTTGCTCCTGGAGGAACTTTGCTTGCTCAATAGTCCACCCGTAAAAGTCTTTTTCGTAAGCTGAGGAGGACTGACCCGTTAGACAAGAGTCACTCATTGGCGATCGCTTCTGTGAGAACTCGGTTGACATTCTTAAGCATAACAGCTAGACGCAACTCAGAAGTTTTGTCAGTCAAGGAGCGATCCATTCCTCGAAGAGGATGTTGCTAGCACTGTATGCTCTTTGACCATGCTTTGCAAACTCCGTTCCCTGTTCCCTGTTCCCTTTTTGGTGAAATCATAGACTTGTGGGGTGTCGGTTGGTCAGGCTCTCAAGCTTGTCGGGAGAACATACATTGGAAGAGGGGTTTTCCAAGTACCTCTATACTATTGACATCACTAATCAGATCTTCCAGACAGCGATGTTGCCCCTCAGATTTAAACAAAAGTGTCCCATCAAATGGGATTTTGCGCCGACTGCTCCATTTTCAACTTTGAATTCTAATTTTGAGTTGTATAGGACTGGTTTATGAACATAAAATGTTACACAGTAATTACGTTTTCTCCCGTACAAGGTTTCATCGAAAAATCTCGCAAACTACGAGATTTGTATGGCAGCTCTTTTCTCCTGTCTTATTTAGCTTGTGCAATTTGTAATGCGGCAAAAAAAAATGGTTGTCCAGTTGTGTCTCCAGCGTTAATTAATGTGACCCAAGGAACGCCCAACCAAATTATTATTGCAGGGGATTTTCCGGAAAAAGAAGCGCAGGAAGTTTTTAATAAGGCTTGGCAAACAGTTGTAGAAGCTAGCCGTAAATATATCGAGAAGGAATTAAACACCTTTACTTATACCTGGAAACGGCAATGGAATGCTTGGTCAAATCATGCCTGGGAGTTCTTTTGGACACAAAGCGCAGAAGAAGAACTCCGTCAGGAAAAAGAAACTGGAGTGACCGAAAAAGATGTCACTTTAATGACTCATGCTCGCCGCAAACTGAATCAAATTAAAACGCAAAGGAATTGGACGGCGATTAACTGGCAAGGAGAAAGTTCAACACTATCGGGGACGGAAGCGATCGCATACCCTCGCATGACGGATAAAACCCATCCGCTTTACTCTAGCATGGCTGAACAGACCCAAGAAATTAATCAATTTTACCAACAACTGAGCCAGAAACTAGGGGAAGCAATTCTCGATCCTTCTGAACGGTTAAGTATTCCTGAACTGATTAAGCGGTTAATTACCCTAGATGTCATTGCCAAGCAGTTAAATCTTACAGAAAAAGACCTTCCTAGTATTGAAATTCCCCAAAGTTTTGTGGAATTAAACCGACATGAAAATAATTTATGGACGGGATGGTTTCAGGGAGATGGGGATAAGATTGGCGAGTATCTGCGGAAGTTGAAAGAGCAAGGTGAAGATGAAGCTAAATCTCTCAATACATTTAGTAAAGCGATGATGAACTGGGGTAAAAATCTCAAGTATCATTTACCACCTTCTCAAAAAGAGAGGGTTGAACGGCAAGATTTAAATGCAGATGGACGGATTATCTATGCTGGAGGGGATGATTTTCTGGGGGTTCTCTACCGAAATGAAAATCAACCTCAATTAACTCCTCAAGAATGCCTCAATTGGTTGTATCAGTTTCCCAAAATTTGGAAAGAGCATGATCAAGATATTACGGTGAGTGTTGGCTTAGTTTGGGCTGCCCCTGGTGTACCACAACGGGATGTGCTGCAACACTGTCGAGACGCGGAGAAATTGGCTAAAAAAAAGGGACGCGATCGCCTCGCTATCCGCATTTTATTTAATAGCGGAAATTATTTGGAATGGGTTTGTCCTTGGTGGTGTTTGCAAACGTTTCTGGAAAGCTACCAAGACAGAGAAGGAGATACACTAGCCTCTCTGAAAGAAAAGCAAAATGGCAAGAAGAAAACCCCTAACTGGACGCATTTTTATAATGATGTTGCAACTCTAGAATTTCGCCATGCTTTTCAAGGTCAAACTCAGATTGCCCTTGGCTTATTTGAAATTTATTTTGGCAAAAGAAATCGCCAATGTTTAGAAACACATTTGTGGGATAAAGATGGTAAAACGGGAATTTTAGGCAATCAACCCCATACTAAGCAAAAGCAAAACATTAAAGCTTTAAATAACTGGGTGATTAACTTAGCTAAAGTTGGCTTCCAGTTGTCCTCGTAAGTAATAGGGAGTTCTTAACTCAACAGCCCTCCGCTTTCTTAACACTAACAACTTATGTTATTATGTTTTGTCACCTAATTATTATCCAGCCTCTCGGCTTTCTCTATGGCAGTGTTGGCCCATTCCTTTCGCCAGATAACTTAGTAGGGCGATCAGGAAATAGCTTTCCTCCTAGTGCAGCAACAGTATCAGGATTATATGCTGCTCAATACAGTCAACCTGGAACCAACGAAAGAGGCGAAACTACTCAACGATTAGACTTACCAGATTTAATCCTAACAGGACCTTTTTGGGCTTATACCGAGAATCCACAAAACTTTTATGTTCCGACTCCCTTTAACTATTTAGCTGAGATGAATCCCCCGGAAGATGAGCAAGAAATTTGTCAAGGGAAAATTACAGAAAAATTAACTTGGAACGGAGATAGAAAACAATGGCAACCGCTAAAAGTTGGCAAGTTTGATACTGAAACATGGTTGCCGATTAATGAATGGGAGAAAGCTGAAACTGTTTCTAAAGAACCTTGGCGGTATTTACCCCATTTACACCCACGTTTAGAAATTGACCAGCGTCGAGTCGATACAAATTTAGAACGGGGCAGTTTGTTTTTGGAAAACTCAGTTCAAATGCACCCCGATACTTGTTTAGTTTATTTGACTAATACTCCCATTGATGAAGGTTGGTATCGCTTTGGAGGTGAAGGACATTTGGTAGATGTACAGTGTCAGCAGATTACTAACGAAAAGCTCTTGGGACTATTGAATAAACCTGTAGAAGATAATTTTGCCCTAATTACACCTGCGGTGTGGGGTTCCAATCGCTTTTCTTATCGATTTCCCACTACTCGCCAAGGAGAAGCCTGGAAAAAAGTACCGGAATGGGAAAATGGCCAAATTTTCACCGAACGTCCTCTTCCCTTTCGCTATCGATTAGGGGGAACAGGTGAAACCAAACGCCTTGCCAGGGGACGTTATGCTGTCCCGGCAGGAACAGTTTATGTCTTGAAAGAGCCATTGAAAGAATCTTGGTTTGACTGGAATGAGTCTTGGTTTCCTTGTGAGGGTTATTCCTATAAACGTTGGGGATGTGGATTCGCTTTACCCCTGTAACAATCGCACATTTAAATATCTGGGAGAGTTAACGATGTATCACAAAGCTTATGGCATTATTGAAACCCAAGCACCCCTACATGTGGGTGCTAGTGCGGGAGAAGAAAGTGGCAATCTCAACCTAATTTTTCGCGATCAGTTTACTCAAACTGGGATTATTCCAGGGAGTTCGATTCGGGGACGGTTTCGGGCGGATATGCGTTATAAAAATCCAACTGAAGTCAACAAATGGTACGGACATGAAGCCATTACTGGACAAGAAGACGGCGGCACAACTGAAGCTATAATTAAATTTGAATATGCTTCCATTGTTTGGCTTCCTGTTTACTGTCCAAATCAACCCATAGTCAGAGTCTCTTGTCCGGCTCTCCTCAATCGTTATCAAAAGATTACCGGACAAGATGTAACAGAAATTAAGCCTTACAGCTACTTTGGCAAAGCCGCTAGTAAAACACTCTTCTTCAACTTAGGATTCTTACCTCTAAAAACTGAGGATGCAACATTAAAAAAATGTTTCCCCCAAGAACTTGAAAAAAATCCCAAACATTTACTTTTAGTTGTTGATGATACAGAGATATCCATGATTCATGATATGGCTCTTTATCGTCAGAGTCGAGTAGCCCTTGAGAAGGACAAAAAGAAGGCAAAAAAAGGAGCTTTCTTTGATGTCGAAGCATTGCCAGAAGGCACGGTTATGGCTTTTCCCTTTGCGATGCGGGAAACGGATGGGGGCAAAACTGTTGAATGGCAGAAATTTTTACAGGAGAGTAAATTTACTCAGCAGGACAAAGAGGACAAAGAACTTTATTTTGGGGGATTAGAATCGATTGGTTTTGGTCGCACTAAAGTCTTTGTCACCTCCCACCCATCTAATCCTGATCAAAATAGCTAATTAATCACAGGCAGAATCATTATGACTCAGACAAAAAATTCTCAAGAATTAACAGGTTGGCAACCTTACGACTTAGATTATTATGCCCAAGAACTAGTCCTCAAACACCGGGATAAAAAAAATGTACTCAATGAATCCCACAAAATGCGGATGGCTGTAGCATATGGACTCGAACGGTTTTGGGGTGAACATTTACGGCTCAAGCGAGAAAGTGAAAGTAAGAGTCAATATTGGAAAGATATTTGGGATAAGTTAGCCGAGATTCTCAAGCAGGCGGGAATTGATTTACCCAATGATGAGATTAGAGATGAAACTCAAAAAATTCAAGCAATGGCAAAAAAAATCTGGTCAATGTCGCTTGCAGAACAGAGAGTTGCTTTGATGGTACTCACTCAACTTTGCGATGCTTTAGTCTGGTGGACACAACGTTATAAGAAGCGAGATAGTTAGAACAGATTGCCCCCTAGAGTGTGTTTTCAATGTTCCTCGCTACCGCTTCGCTAACGCCCCGACAATAAATTTTGACTTTGCAGACACGCCCTAGTTACACAGATGAGAAACATGCAATTAGCCAAAGCCTTGCAAAAAGCGATCGCCCAAAAAGGAGATGATATTAATATCCCCTTTCCCCCCAATGAGGATAATGACGACAATGACGGCAATGACTGGGAACCCACCAATCCCGAACAAGTCCCGATGATGTACCGCGCCCAAGTACAAGGACGTTGTAGTTTGCAGTATGCCAAGAAGAACGAGGATTTAAACCGATGGACTGAAGAATGGGTGTATCCAAATCCAGATCCCAAACAGGAACAGACTCCCTACTACCAGTACGCAGAACCCAAACTAGGACTCGATGGTTTAGTTTATCGACTAAAAGTTGAGTTTCCGTTTAGGGTGTTTACCAATTGTGGTCAGGATAGCATCTTACGTCCCAGCATTGGCAAAAATGGTATTCCTTTTGTTCCTGGTAGCGGGATTAAGGGATTATTTGAGAGACTGTCGCGTCATCCCCAAGTCAGTGAGGAACTTCAGCAGAAGGTCAAAAAATACTGTGGGAGTCCAGAAGAACAGGGTATACTACGTTTTCATGGCGCTTATCCGGTTGGGGATTGGGCGGGGACAAAGACGGTTCAACCCAAGAATCGGCAAGCCGAAACTCGCTATCGTTTAGTCGATGTTGTTCATCCCCAGCAGCAACGGCAAGTTGAAGGAAAAGGTTCTCCCAAGGCAATTGCTGTTGTTAGCTTATTTCAACCGACTTTCGTATTTGAGTTAAGCAGTATTAAACCCTTACCAGAGGATGAGTGGCAAACAATTGCCGGATTGTTGAGACGGGCATTACGTCCTGGGTTGGGTGGAAAAACTAGTACTGGCTATGGGTTGTGTTTCATACCGCAAGACCGTTATCCTCTCGATATCACCTTAAAAGGTAAAGGCGTTAGTCCTTTACTCCGTAGTGACGAACCGGAGTTTCGCCCCAATTTATTTAAAGCGAGTCTCAAGGGACACGTCCTTCGCTTACTGGCAGGTGTTAGTAAAAATGACAAGGATGTCCATGCTAAAGTTAACCGACTGTTTGGACACACAACTGAGCCTGGGGTATTGCAACTGTACTGGGCATCTAAATTGTTAGATTATGGCAAGCAGGGACGGGAGGAAACACCGATTTATGAAACTAAGGGAACACTTTACCTTGATGCGCCCAAACAAGATTTGCCTTTTGTGCAAAAAGTGATTGAATTTGCCGTGACTATGGGAGGTTTTGGGAAATCTTGGCGTCGAGTTTGGCATCGTGATTTTTTCCCGGATTATAAAACCCGTGCTATTGGTTGTCATTGGGTCTGCCAAGATAGCAGTTTTGAGCCAACTAGGATTAACAGCCCAAACGACCTCAAGGCTTTCTTAAATGAGCTACGTCAGACAACTATAAGCTATATGAAACCCAAGGCAAATTCGGCTCAGTATTTGTCTTGGAAAGAAGCTTGGTGTCCCCAACGCTTAAGTGTTCATAGTCAAGTTGTCAGTAAGTCTCAAGCTATCCGATTATTTCACGATGAAATTTTTAAGACAACTCCTGCAATCGGGGGACGGGAATTGGATGATGAAAGACCAAAGTTTGTGAGTTGTGTCTGGCATCGAATGTTACCGATTGCTGATAACCAATACTTAGAAATTGTGACACTGTTTCACGGGGGTAATTCTGCTAATTCTCCGGGTTTAAAGGAGTGGAGGCGGCAAGGAGAAAATCAGTTCCCTTTATTTGTGCAAAGACTTAAAGAGTCTGGATTTACATTGACTTGGCCTAAATAGAAGGTTAGTGCAATAAGGTACAGCTTAGTAAGCTAATCAGCATTTAAGTTGCATAATTTAGAGCATAGCAAGATTAAGAGAAGGTCGATGCCACCACCCACTCAAAACTTTCTCACAGCAGAGCAAGTTTTGAAGCTGCAAAATGCACTGCGAGATAATTCCTTACCCCATGTAAGGGAGAGAATT
>JBAUJE010000010.1:0-8969 GCA_049683475.1 Coleofasciculaceae cyanobacterium
GAAACGGAAAAATCAGGGTTCTAGGCTATAGGGTTTGCGTAGCTTTGCGGAGCAGACGCTACGCAACGTCGCTAACGCTACGCTAAGGTGCGCCCTTCAGCATTGGCCGTTAGGGCATACAGGGAACAGGGAACTCTTAACTGAGGGTTACAGCGATTCTTAATCTCTGAGTGCGTAAGTCCTATCTAAGTCAAAAGTAGTAAAACATTCCTATCCTACAGTTTCAACTAGGAATTGTTTGCTTACTCCATGATTAGGCATTGGCTTCCTATACTTTAGCTCCCATATCAGGATACTTCCAGCTAAAGCATAAAGTATTAATAACTTTCCTTAAATATTTTGTTCAATCTGTAGTATAAACTTACAACTTCTTTAAAATAAAACAATATAGATAATAAAAATCAACCCCATAATAAAAACTCTACAAGATTGGAGGCTTCTATGGTTAGTCAGGCAGCAATTAGACAACCTCTGACAGCTAATCCGGGGGATAGAATCGCTGACAAACCTCAGACAATTGAGGAAAAAGCTAAGCAGGTAGCAGTTGATACCCATGACTTCACAGGTGAGCATATCACAGTTCCTACTTACTTCGTCGTGAACTATCCCAATGGTGAAACTAAGGCACTACATCATGTCAGGGATGCGAAAAAAATTTCTGATGTGATTCGTCAGATGCAACTCGACTCCGAAGATAGAGAATTAAAACCAGGAGAAATCAGACATTGGTTAAATCTGACCGGTCTAACCTTAATTATTGGTTTCTTTCTGTTAACGGCTCTAGTACTTGTTGGTATCTTTTAGATTGATTCACTGTTCGGCAGTTGAGCATTTCAACTAGTCACATAAATCCTGTCTGTGTTTATCCCAGCGCTAACAAAGGAGTAGCGTTGTTTTTTTTAGCTGTTTGAGGGACTAGGGGAGAGAGGAATTAGAGCTGATCCGAGGAGTAGTGAGTACCCCTATAAGTAAATTTACTTAGTTGCCATCAGTTTTTCCAATGAAGTATCACAGTTAATCGTGTAACAATAAAGAAAAAATAAAATAATAGCCAAATCATAAGGAGTTAATCAATGGTAGCGCTCACCGACCGAGTACAAAAGCGCTTAACGATGGGGACGGGGGAAATTGCCCAAGACACAACAACGATTCGTTCCCTAGACTGGGATCGCGATCGCTTTGATATCGAGTTTGGTCTACGCAATGGAACCACCTATAATTCTTTCCTAATTCGGGGTGAGCAAATAGCCCTCGTTGACACCTCTCACGAGAAATTCCGTCAGCTTTACCTAGACACCCTCCAAGGACTAATTGACCCCAAGGAAATTAATTATTTAATTATCAGTCACACAGAGCCAGACCATAGTGGCTTAGTTAAAGATATTCTCGAACTAGCACCAGATGTAACGGTGGTAGGGGCAAAGGTAGCAATTAAGTTTCTCGAAGATTTAGTGCATAAGCCCTTCAAACAGCAAATCGTCAAAAATGGTGACAAGCTGGATTTGGGCAATGGGCATGAGTTGGAATTTGTCAATGCTCCCAACCTGCATTGGCCTGATACCATCTTCACCTACGATGCAGGTACTCAGGTAATGTTCACCTGCGATGCTTTTGGCATGCACTATTGCTCTGATAGTACCTATGATGAGGATTTGAGCAAGATAGAGGCAGATTATCGATTTTACTACGACTGCCTGATGGCTCCCAATGCTCGTTCCGTCCTTTCTGCGCTGAAGCGGATGGAAAAATTGGGTGATGTAACAACAATTGCCACAGGTCACGGCCCTTTATTACGCCATAATGTTGAAGAATTAGTAGGTCGTTATCGTAGTTGGAGTAAAGACCAGACAAAGGCAGACAAGTCAGTAATTGTCTTTTACATGTCTGACTACGGCTGGTGCGATCGCCTTTCCCAAGCTATTGCCAGAGGTATCACCAAAACTGGTGTGGCGGTGGAAATGATCGATTTGAAATCTGCTGACCTTCAAGAAGTGCAGGAAATGGTCGGTCGGTCAGCTGGTATTGTTATTGGCATGCCTCCAGCTTCCAATAAAACGGCAACAGCTGCGATGAGTACGGTACTAGCTGCTGTTAAACCTAAGCAAGCAGTTGGTGTGTTTGAGTCCTATGGGGAAGATGATGAACCAATTGACCCTTTACTGAGTCAACTGCGGAATTTGGGTCTAAAAGAAACCTTTGCGGCGATTCGGATTAAGGATACTCCTACAGAGGCAATATATCAGCTGTGCGAAGAAGCTGGTACAGATATGGGTCAATGGCTAACGCGGGAACGCAGCATCAAGAATATGAAATCTCTAGATGCTGAACTAGATAAAGCCTTGGGACGTATTAGTGGTGGTTTGTATATTATTACAGCCCAAAGAGGGGATGTTAAAAGTGCGATGCTAGCTTCTTGGATTAGCCAAGCTAGTTTTAAACCCCTTGGTCTAACCATAGCAGTTGCCAAAGATAGAGCGATTGAATCATTAATGCAGGTCGGTGATAGCTTCATTTTAAATATTTTGGAAGAAGGCAATTATCAGCAATTAATGAAGCACTTCCTCAAGCGTTTTAAACCTGGTGCTGACCGCTTTGCTGGTGTAAAAACTCAGCAGGCTGAAAATGGTTCTCCTATCTTGACAGATGCTTTAGCTTATCTAGAGTGTAAGGTTGCCAAGCGTATGGAGTGCAGTGACCACCATATTGTCTACGCCATTGTAGAAGATGGTCGAGTCAGTAAAGCAGAGGCCTTGACTGCTGTTCACCATCGGAAAGTAGGAAATCATTATTAGAAGATAGAAAAGGGAAAATTGAAAATTGTGAATTAGAGGGAATTTAGAATTTAGAATTTAGAATTTAGAATTGACAATTGTCAATCTTCCCCCTGTTTCCCATCTCCCCCATCTTTCTGCATTCTGCATTCTGAATTCTGAATTCTTTCTTCCCCCTGCTCCCTCATCACCCCCACTCCCTACTCCCTACTCCCTACAAAAAAGGGGAAGTTGGAACAATGTCAGAACAACCAGAAGAACTGGCTATAACCCCATCGGCTGCAATAAGCTCTCCTGAGAGAAATACCTCAAATCTGACTAGAAATAGTCAATTGGCAGATGAGCTATTAAAAAAAGCTAATTCTCCCCAAGAAGCATTAAACTGGGTTGAAATTCGCCAAGAAGTTCTACGTCAAAACGAGTACGTTAAGGAAGAAAACCATCAGCGGATCTTAGAAAAAACTAGACTGATATATGGGATTGCTTTTTCTGCCACGGTATGTATAACCGGACTGGTACTTTTTATCTGTCAATATGAGAATTCATTGTATTTAATTGCTGTAGGTTTACTGCCGCTTTTGTCAAAAAGAAAAATAACTGAGCCTTAAAGTTATGCCAGAAATAAAGCAAAGAGATGTTCAAGTATTGCCCGTTGGTGCAGATACTACTGTCATGCGATCGCGCACTTGGGATCGACTTAAATTTGAAATTGAATATGCCTTACAAAAAGGTACTACTGCTAATTCTTATCTAATTAAAGCAGATAAAACTGCTCTTTTTGACCCACCGGGAGAATCTTTCAAAGACATTTTTCTCAAGGCATTACAACAACGCTTTGACCCGAAACAGATTGATTATGTAATTCTTGGTCATGTCAATCCTAACCGGGGAGTTACCTTAAAAGCACTATTAGAGCTTGCTCCTCAGATTACCTTTGTTTGCTCTAATCCAGCAGCCATTGCCTTGCGGGAAATTATACCAGAGCAAGAGCTAAAAATTACCGTAGTGCGGGGTGACGAAACCTTAGATTTAGGTAAAGGTCATCGACTAAAGTTTGCTCCTACTCCTAGTCCCCGTTGGCCTGGTTCTCTTTGCACCTACGATTCTCAAACAGAAATTCTCTTTACTGATAAATTATTTGGAGCCCATGTTTGTGGTGACCAAGTATTAGATGAAGGTTGGTCAACGGTTGAGGAAGACAGACGCTATTACTTCGATTGTCTGATGGCCCCCCACGCTAAGCAAATGGAAAAGGCTTTAGATAAATTAGAGGATTTTCAGGCAAGGCTTTACGGGACAGGCCATGGTCCTTTAGTTCGCTATAGCCTATTGCCCCTTACTCAATCCTATCGTCAGTGGTGCGACCAGCAAAAGGCTCAAGAGATGAGGGTTGCTCTGCTCTACGCTTCAGCTTACGGCAATACTGCCACTGTCGGTCAAGCGATCGCACGGGGGATTACCAAAGCTGGTGTAGCTGTAGATGCGATTAATTGCGAAGCAGCAGACACCTCTGAGATTAAGGAAGCAGTAGAAAAAGCCAGTGGCTTTATTATGGGTTCTCCTACCCTCGGTGGCCATGCACCAACCCAAATTCAAACAGCATTGGGTTTGGTATTATCTACTGCGACTAAAACTAAACTTGCTGGGGTTTTTGGTTCTTTTGGTTGGAGTGGTGAGGCAATTGACCTGATTGAAAGTAAGTTTAAAGATGCTGGTTATAAGTTAGGTTTTGAAACTATTAGGGTGAAGTTCAAACCAACAGATGTTACTCTTCAATACTGTGAAGAAGCGGGTACAGATTTTGCTCAAGCACTCAAGAAAGCGAAAAAAGCGCGAACCAGTAGATTAGCTAGCAGTGATTCTCAAGTTGCGAGAATTGACCAAGCTGTAGGGCGTTTAATTGGTTCTTTATGTATTGTGACGGCTAAAAAGGGAGAAGTCAGGGGAGCAATGTTAGCAGACTGGGTTTCTCAAGCTACCTTTACCCCTCCCGGTTTAACTATTGCCGTTGCCAAGGATAGAGCAATTGAATCTTTGATGCATGGTGGAGATAAATTTGTTTTAAATATCTTAGAGGAAGGTAAGCATATACCTTTAATGAAGCATTTTCTTAAACCTTTTGCTCCGGGGGAAGATAGATTTGCTGGAGTAGAAACTGAAGAAGCAGAAAATGGCTGTCCAGTACTTACTGATGCTTTAGCTTACTTAGAATGTACAGCGGAAAATCGCTTAGAATGTGGTGACCACTGGTTAGTTTATGGTGTGGTAACTAATGGTCATGTTTTCTCAGAAGGTGTAACGGCGGTGCATCATCGTAAGTCGGGAACGCATTATTGATTCTGAATAAATGCCTCGAATTCTTCTAAGCTTTGACTAACCCCAACTTCTCTAGCACGCTGTACAAATTGGGGAATTATTTCTCGGACAGCTAGGCTAGGGAAGGTGGGGCTAGTTTCTGAGTCAATGTAGCGTCCTCGTCTTAGTACGTTAATTGTGAGTTTATCACCAGAATAAATCCATAGTTCTGGTACTTGCAGTGCTTGATAAGCAGCTAGTTCAGTTTTAGAAGTAACGTCGGTTTCTAGGGCTAAGTCGGGTGGTGGATCTACGCTTAAATCCAGTCGATTTTTGCCTATAACTGCTTTACAGTTTTGAATGTAAAAGCAATCATCTGGTTCTATACCTGCTGCCATACCCTCTCGTTTAAAGGTGGTAGAACCAAGGGGTTCCCATCTTCTTTTCTCTGCTTTAAGTAAGACTTTGACTAAATCGGCAATTAAAACTTTTGAGCGTTCGTGTTCTGGTAGAGGTACCATGATTTCCAAAATACTATTAGCGTAGGCAATTCGGGAAGACCTTCGTTCTCCTATTTGAGCAAGAATTGCCTCGAATCTTTGCCAGGAAACGGGTTGTAGGGTGGCTTTTTGACCTGGTTCTAAATCTAAGCTGAGGGCAGTTGTGGGCATGGTAATTTTCACGTTTGCTAGGAAAGCCTGGTGAATCTTCGCTACAGTTTCCTCATACTTAGTCATTATAATTTCTAGTAAAGGATTGTATGTTATTACCCGTGTCACAATTGAGGAATCAACTATTTACCCAACAGACGAACAAGCTTTAGCCTGTCTGCGAGTCTGCCAAATGTTGTCCAACTGCTACCGGGACATTCAACTATTTCGTTTTAATGCTCAAACGGGAGAAGTCTACATTTTCGCAGGTAATGAGCTGCAAATTATCGTATCTCGTAATGGACTTTGGAGGTTTTTGGATGAAACCGAACTTTGACAAAATGAGTAAAACGGAATTAAAAGCTTATGTCCTTTCACATCGAGATGATGATGAAGCTATCCGTGTTCTATTTAGTCGCCGTAATCCTCCTGACTCAGAAGCCACTTGGTATGGGCCAATGTCTACGCCTGAAGGTGTACCAATTGAAGAAAATATCCGCATAGCTGAGGAAGCGATTCGGGAAAGAACTCAACGAGATAAAAATATAACTACAGTTACATCAGAAGAAATAGAGAAATTTCGCTCTCAATTGGCAGGTTATCCGGAAGCGATCGCAACACTTGACGAAATCGAAGCGTGTGAAGGAAATTTAGAAGATGCTGCTGTAGTATTAGCAATTGAAGCAGGACAGGAACCTGAACGAGGTGCTAGAGAGTGGTTAGAGGGAATGTCTAAACGTTGTCGCCCGATTCTTTGTCAAGAGGATTTCCGAGATGAAATAATGTCTGGCTTGTTGGCGGGTGCAGTGGAGGCTTTACTGGCTACCACGTTAGTTCCTCCAGGATTAGCTACTCCAGTTGTCATTTATGCTTTTAAGATTGGCATTAAGAAGTTCTGTAATGTCTCCTAGTGGAAATTTAGATGCCTGTAGCCGAAAAAGCAGCCCAATAATAGGGATTGACAAACGGGTGGGGTTGGCGCTTGCGAACTTGCTTTAGGGATGCTTGAAAGATCCGATACTTTCTTGTGGGGAGTTGAGAAAAGATTTGTTCAATTTGCGGCTTATATTGATCTATGAGTTTGTCAAACTCATCAGTAGTCAGATTTCGCAGCCATTTTTGAGCCTGGTTCAGAGCAATGGCGACTGTCCCTTCTTCTAACCCAGGAAATTGACTTAAATTTTCGTAGAATCTAATCATCAAAAAGGTAGTAGAAAAGTCTTGCACTCTCCAAAGGCTACTGACAACGCTAGGACTTCCCGCGTAGAGGAAGCAGCTGGGTAAGCTAATGTATTCATCGCTGATATCATTAAGTCCTGTCAAACCCGTTTCACACGCAGAGAGGATGACAATGCGACATTGATTTAGTGTTAGTCCAAAGATTTCTGCTAGCGTGAGCCGTCCATCTTCCGGTTGTTCATCTTTAGCTAAGATTAAGGCTGATTCTAGAGGTGATTTGAGATTGAATTCACCATGACAAGAAAAGTGAATACAGTTAGCTAATGGTAATTCTTGATGAACCTTCAGAGCAGTTTCAGTTGCTTCCTGCTTCACTAAAACTTTGGCTGAGGTAAAGAATGTGCCTATAATTTCAACTTCTAAGCTAGTGTACGGCAGGTCATCCGTGGGGTTTTGGATGGCAAAGAAATTACTAAAATCTGGACGCTGCCGATTTTGACTCAGTTGTAGTAACTGGCAGCTAGGAGCATATCGTACACCTCTTGGGAATTTATCTAACAGGTAATTCTGAGTTGTCAGCTTTCCAGTTTGTTCTTTTTTTCCTAAAGGCAGAGCATGAAGAGGCATTATGTGCATTCCCTGGTGAGGAATAAGAATGAGTTGATCGCACTCTTTTGGTATGTAGGAGAGGGTTTCATTTATGTGTAGAATTTCAGCTAAGTTTTCCAAGCGAGCCTCTAGTTGATTGCGCCACCAATTACTGTCTTTCATGTCGAAAAGATAATGCCTTTGTCCTCTCATTGAATAATTTTATGTCGTTGGCAGAAAATTGCATGACTTTGGGATAAGGACTATGGCGAGTGATGATAAAAGTACAAAAACGATCGCCCATGAAATACCACTCAATAATAGCGGTACGTTCATCAATGAGAGCTTGGATATCGCTAAAGGAGATAGGTTCAACTTGTTGGGTGAATTTAAAGCTTGGATCTACTTGATTAATTTCCCAGAGAAGACTATCCTGCTGCTTTTGCAAGTGATTCAACTCTTGCTGCAATTTATCTATATAGAAACGATTGCTTGGCTCAGATGCTTGACCACTGACCATTATCTCTAGCTGTCGCTGCTTTGCTGGAATTTCGCGGCGTAGTTGGTCGAGATTGCCTTTTCCAGATTGTCTGCTCGATTACCCCAGATACGATCTTTGTAAATCAGTGCTAAATTATTTTGAGTTCTAGCCCAAGCTTCCCGATGAGAGAATCGAAAATATACAGACAAAGCATTATAGCAACAGGCGATTGCTCGTTCTTGGTTAACTGCTGGATTCTTCTCAATACGTTCTCTGTAAATGTTCGCTAGATCGTTATAAATGTTTGCTAGATTATTTTGAATATCAGCCCACCGTATTGAGGAAGCATCTGGAGTATAAACCTCCAAAGCATTTCGGTAGTAGTCAAGTGATAGTTCTAGATTTTCTGGCTGATCACCTTTGATACGATTCCTATAGGCAGCCCCTAGACTAATTTGAGTTGTTGCCCATTCTTTAGAGAAAGTTTTACGGTCAAAAACATTCAGTATCATCTTGTAGCCAGCAATAGCAATCTCTATATTGCTAGCCTTGCCCTCTCGATCAAACTGCACAAGCATATCGCCAAGGGCCGCTATCATAGCTGCCACCAACGTTTCTGCTTTATCTGGTGATATCGTAGGTAAAGAGATTCTCAGTTTGTAGAAGTTCGCTTGAAGGAATGAATATACTCCTGTCCAGCTTTGGAATAGCTCAACCATTCCATCATCCAGCTTGTCCGGGTTAGCTTCTAGAAGTGAGTAAACTACTTGCGGATTACCTGTTAAAAATCCTGGTATTAAATGCAACAGGAAATTGAGATAAGTTTGGCGGCGTTCTTCGTTCATGAGGCGAAATAACTATTTCTAAATAACTCTATTATTGCTCAATAAAAAAATGCGTTAATAGAGTAATAATAAAGGTGTTCGCTTCCCAAGCATAACTAATAATAGCGGGAAGAGTTTGCGCGATCGCCCATAGACTTTAAGCAACGACTCAATTCAAAGA
>JBAUJE010000011.1:0-27437 GCA_049683475.1 Coleofasciculaceae cyanobacterium
CTGACAGGTTAGACAAAAAGTTTAGAGAAGAATTGCTGACGACAAAAACACCCATAGGCAAAGTTTGGCTTGACCAAAAAACAGAAACATTTAAAGAGATTGTAGATTCAGGAAAAGAACCTGCTAACGGTTTAGCTGAGTATTTCAATATTGAACCGCAAGAAAAAATGATATTTCGTACTTATTGCGTACTTTCTAATCGGAAATATGTGATGATGATTACTGAAAAATTCCCAGAAAGCTACTTCCTCAAAGATGTCTCAAAATTAACGTAGATGCTCCACTCTAGCATCGAGACCTCGTGAACGTAATTGATGGGAAAGGCTTTCTGCACTGTTGCGATCGCGAAAAGCTCCGGCATTAACATAACCACCCCGTCTGACTTTAGCTAATTTGGCATCGCCAAAACCGGCTAAGCGTACTTCGTTCAGGGTATTGTTATTACGAACTGGTACTACCACTACATAGCGCTTTTCTTTGCGCGTCGGTGTTGAAGTTGTCGTAATACCAATCGGCCGATTTAAAGCTGACAAAGTAGCTGAGTCAGCTATTCCATCATTAGGAAATAAACTATTAGCCCCTTGAAAGCGTCTGACTGCTTCTTGAGTTTGCGGTCCATAAATACCATCAATTTGACCCGGGTTAAAACCTTCTCTACGCAAATCTTCCTGAAGCTTTACGACATCAGAACCACGATCACCTGGTCGCAGCTCATTAAGAGGAATAGCAGTAGGAATAGGTTCTCCGAAAGTTACTGGTGACGTATCGCTATAAGCCGGGGGTGATGGAGCAAAAGGAGGAGGTAGAGTCCCCAGTGTCTGAGACTGAAATTGTCCTACTGAACCAGAGAATAGCGCGGCCTCAGTGTCCGGGCCAACAACACCATCAATTTGTAGTCCGAGATTGCCTTGAAATGCTCTAACTGAATTTTCCGTTACTTCACCAAAATAGCCGGTTGGCTGCTGATTAAAGTACCCAAGTTCCTGCAAACGTCGCTGAACCTCAGTTACCTCTATACCGCTAGAGCCTCTTCTGAGCAGCGTTTGAGCTAATGCCTCACCTACAGTTCCCACAAGACTCAGAATAACAACTAGCAACAGTAAGTAAATACGAACGTGGCGAGAGCGAATTTGCCAATTGAACCACTCTAGAAGCTCTTTAATCTGCCCAGTTAAAACAGGAACAGCTTCTGCTTGCGTCTCGTTGGTTAAGGCAAAATGAAGATAGGCGAGAGTTTCCATAATCTTGCTGCTCAGTTTCAAACGCTAGTTTATCAGGTATTGTAAATTGTGCCTTGAAATTGTGCTTTGGTAAGAAAACCACAATCAACCATCAATCAATAATGATGAGCAATCAACCAGGTGATATCCCATTTTTCTTAGATGAGGGATGAGCTGAACGTGGTTTTGCCTCAACTAGCATGTACTATTTTAGCTGCAATACATTTTGCTAACTTAGGAACCGAAAGCCGTAAGTGATTTAGTGATTTCTCTGATTAGCATATTTGGTTTGTTATTCAATAGGATACTGACAAAAGGATTTTGGGGATTAACAGCATGCCAAAGATTATTAAATGGAGTCAGCCGTTTGCTCTTGTTGCTTTAGTGTTATTTAATTTCGGTGAACCAACCGCTCTAGCTACCGTTACTGTTAACGGGGAAATGAGCAACCTGATTCTTGATAAAAAAACAAATAAATCTGACCAGAATAACAATTTTCAGCTAGTCCAGAGCCTAGAGGGACAATGCAGAGCAGCAGCGAACTCAATATTTATTTACCGAGAGCGTTCAACCTCCAATTCGATTAGAGCCTTACAGGCTGATGAACAAGTTACCTTAGCAGAAGAGAGGGGTAGAGATGGCTGGATAGCAATTAATTCTCCCATAAGTGGCTTTGTAGAGGCAGAAGATCTCAAATTATGCCCGAAGCAAGTCCCTCCTCGGCCTCCCAATAGACCTATTAACCGTCCCTCTAATCCAGTATCTAATCGTTGCCGCAGAGTAACTTATAATGAACCAGAAGGCTTAGCTATTCGTGAAAGACCAGACCCTAACTCTAACAGAGTTGGCGGTGTATTCTTGGGAGATAAGGTGACATTGAGTAACCCTCCTCAATTTAGACAGGACGAGGAGAAGCGGGAGTGGGTAAAGGTTATCACCCCTGTTAACGGCTGGGTATCTAACGGCTTCCCTTCCACAGGAGGTATCAATCTCGAAGCTTGTTTGCAGTAGTTAACGAAGTTTTCTAGCGAACCTCTCAAATAACCAGCCTCTCCCTTTGTCCTGAGGACGTGGGAGAGGTTGAGTTATTAGTAGATCAAAAGTAGCCTCAAATGGCTTTAGTTTGGGTTGAAAATCTATGATGAGCGTTAAACCAATCCCGCCTGATAAAATAACAAAGCAACAAGAGCGGAAAAACCCGTAATGGCTAAAGCCACTAGTGGGTTTTGACCTTGACTAACAGCAAAAGATGTCACAATCCCAGCACCTAACGCTGCTGTTACAGCAGCTCCCAACCAGTCCTTATTGGAATCTTTTTTGTACATAGTTTGTTAAGTGCAACTAAAGATTATTAAGTAATCAAACCAACAGTAATTTAAAGTACCATCGATCCTTAACCTAATCTTCAATTAGCGAAGATTTTGCAAATAAGATTTAGATTTATCAACTTTTCTTTACATAATCGAAAACCGTAGATACCAACGTTGATTATTTCACCTAGTTAAGAGGAGAAGATACAGGAACTATCTTTTCGGGGAACCTAGGAGTCTACCTTCATAATCTTCGATAGTATAGCCGACGCAGCGTAGCGAATCTTTCCAGGTGGAGGAGTCCAACTAGTTGTCAACCCGGCGCACGTTGCCTGCCTTAACCCAACCTTCTTGTTGGCTTTCTGGTATACGTATCTGCTGCCATTTTTTATCATCACTGTCTTTGATGATGATGATTTCCCGATTGTAGGCAATACCACCAATACGATTAGCATCTAGGCTAGGTGAGTCCCGAAGACTCAAACCTTCTGGCCAGGTGACACGAGCTTTATATGCTCCTGGTTCTAGCTTTGGTTGAGCCGGTTGGCTAGGAGTAGTGCTTGGTTGCGGTTGGTTCTGATCAGGCTTTTGTTGAGAACCTTCTTGTTTAGCAACTGATCCATCTTTCGGCACCTCTTCCGGAAAAATAGGTTTAGGGGGGACAACTGCCAATTTGGTGAAAAAGTAATAGGCCGTGGCAGCACTGCCACCCACTAAAATGAAGATGCCAAGCAAAAAACCGATGATAAATTGAGCTATACCAGACAAACTCATTAGTTGATCTTTAATCTTTACTTAAGGGAAAAGTTACTCACATTTTCAAGCAAAAAGCAAGATACTGCGTTTCTGTATCTAGTGAGGTATAAATTCAGGGATTTTGGGGAGTTGGTAGTTGGCAAGAAAATTAAATGCACCTTACTTAAATTGGAAATTACGATAAGGGTCTAATTACTGTGGTAGCTGGCGCTGAATGCGACTGCTCAGGCTGCTCTCCCTCGATGCCATACGCGCTTTACCTGCTGCCGCCCATTCCTGTAAAAACTGAATTTCTTCAACAGCAGTCCTTGCTAATGGGATAATCTGGCTAGCAGCCTCTAGGATATCGTCAGTTGCGAAGTCACGGTTCTGACTAAAACCAATGTGCATGGCTTCAATCAAAGTTTGCTCTATTTCTGCTCCAGAAAAGTCAGGAGTCTCGTATGCCAAGCGTTCTAGATCGTAACTTTTCAGGTTATGGGGTCGCAGTCTAGATAAATGTAGCTCAAAGATAGCACAACGCTCAGTTTGAGAAGGCAGACCGACAAAGAAAATTTCATCAAACCGACCTTTACGCAGCATCTCTGCTGGCAAGGTCTTGATATTGTTAGCGGTAGCGACAACGAAGACAGGTGATTTTTTTTCCGCTAGCCAGGTTATAAAGGTGCCAAAAACACGACTGCTAGTTCCGGCATCTCCTTTAGAATCTGCCCCTGAAAAGGCTTTGTCAATCTCGTCTATCCAGAGAATGCAAGGTGCTAAGGCTTCAGAGAGTTGAATCATCTGCCGGGTGCGAGATTCTGATTCTCCCACCAAACCACCAAATAAGCGTCCCACATCTAAGCGAAGCAGAGGAAGGTGCCAGTGGTTGGCGATTGCCTTGGCTGTTAAAGATTTTCCAGTGCCTTGAATCCCTACTAGCAGCAAACCACGAGGATGGGGTAGACCATATTGTCTTGCACTTTCGCTAAAGGCACTACCCCGACGCAGTAACCAGTCTTTGAGGTTGTCTAGACCACCAATATCAGAAATTTTTTCCGTTGTCGGATAAAACTCTAAAATCTGTGTTTGGCGAATCGATTGGCGTTTTTCTTCGAGAATTAGTTCAACATCTTCTGGTTGAATTTTGCCATGAGTTGCGATCGCACGACCAATCACTCGACGAATCCTCTCTAGAGAAAGACCCTGACAGGAACGCACCAACTCATCTATAACTTGATTACTGAGGGACTGACCCATTGCCCCTAACAAACGTTCGATTTCTCCTTTGATTTCTGAGGCTTCTGGTAGGGGAAATTCTAGAACTGTCAGCACCTCGGCTAGGTCAGAGGGAATGGCAATTTGTGGTGTGACAATTACGATATTCTTTGCCTGAGATTTTAGCCGTCGGGAAAGATTTTTCAGTTTGCGAGCCACCGAAATATCTTCTAGAAAGCGGTGAAAATCTCTGAGGACAAAGATTGCCCCTGTATTGTCAGCTGTGTTCTCTACAAATTCTAGGGCTTGTAAAGGATTTCTGCGTCCCAGTTCCGAGTTGTTGGGGTTCCCTTGGTAGCCGTCAACAAAATCCCAGATATAAACGGCGCGGTTGCCCAAGTGTTTAGCTGACTGCGCAATTGCTGCTTCTACCCTCTCTTCTTCTGGAGTAGGAATATAAATCAAAGGGTAGCGAGCTCGTAGCAGTAGCTCAAACTGATCATTGAAACTCATGACAAACAGGGGTTAGGCAAACCCTCAATAAAGTTGTCTTTTAAGGTTTTCCAAGGCTTCCCAGCGCCGATCATTGGCTGATTGAGTGACGTTATCATTAATGGGAATTCCCGGACAATTTTGGTCGCACACCTGCCGTGGAGGAAGGGACAAACACAGTTGCTCGTACAGCCAAGTCTCTGGTTGGAAATAACCATGAGGCGATAGAGTTTCCACCAAATCTTCTAAAGTTACCTCTTGCTCTAGCGGTTCTTTCTCTAATACGGATGCTAACTCGTCTAGCCAGATTAGTTCAGAACTGTCAACTTTTAAGCGATGGTTATACTGTTGCAGACAGCGATGACAGGTCAAAGTAATAATTGTTTCCGAACTGGCAGCAACGTCAAGATAATTACCTTGGTGAGTAACTTGCAAGCTTCCCCGCACAGGGGTCAGAGTCTCCAAATCAGCGATAAACTGATTAAACTCAATCACCTCTGTCTGCTCTGGTAGTTTTAGCAGCCCAGGAATATAAATTGCCTCCGTAATGCTCATATTTACCACCTTGCCAACTAACCACGCCTATACTTAGCTTTTACCTTTTCTCGAAACTGGGTAAAAGCCATCGGAGTACCTGGACATTAGCGTCTACGTACAACCAGACGCCGGTCTGGTTCTTGCCCCTGAGACTCCGTCTCTAAATCTTCGCACTCTTTTAAAAAGGTATGAACTTGACGGCGTTCTGCCGAAGATAAATGTTTTAGTTCAAATTCCTCGCCCGTCTCACGAACTATCTGAGCAGCTTCTTCTGCTAGCTCTTGGAGTTCAGCTTGACGCTTCTTGCGGTAGCCGTCAAGTTCAATGGTGTAAGCAGCTTGATTTTCTCTGTCTTGACTCAAGTTCAAAATTGAGTTGGTCAGGTACTGGAGAGCATCAATAACTACTCCTCTCTGACCAATAAGTATTTCAACTTGTTCAGGGTTCAATTTTGTCTCATCAATGGTCAACCAGTAGCTTGATTCATCCTCTTGCGCTCCCGTTGTCTCTGTGGGCTGAACGCTGGCAGGTAATCCTGATAGTATTAGGAATTCCTCAAGCCACTCCTGACCACGCTGCATTGGCAGATTACTCATGACTAGTTTGAAGCCTTTTTCTTAGAGCGTTTAGGTTCAAAAGGCAGTGCTGCTCGATTTTCCCCGGATTGCGACTTTTCGGTTTTTTCTTTCTGCTCTACCATTTTCTGGAGGTTCTCTGGCAAGTCTAGAGGTTCTCGCATCAGAAGGAAGGTTTGAGCGGTCTGAAAGACGTTAGCAATGACCATGTACATCAGTACCCCAGCTGGTAAGGGGAAGAAGAAAAACATGCCACTGAATAAAATGGGAGTCAGCTTATTTACCGCCGACTGTTGTGGTGCAGCGTTGCCAGCATTCTGACCAGAAAGGGTTTGGTTGACATACAAGCTCATCCCGAAGAAGAGAATCATGCCGACAATATCCCAATGGATAGTACCGTCGTCTTCTAAAGCACCCACACGCCCTAGGGCATCAATGAAGAGGAATCCTTTATTTGCGGCTAGGCCAGGAATGATACCTTCGAGGGTTACTTCTCCTGGCTGCAAGGCTTCCAGGGTGCCATCCTCTTTGAGTGAGATACGATCTTCCCCTTTGGTGATCTTCCAGACAGGAGTAATTTCTGTATCCGGATACTGAGCTAGCAATTGCTCAATAGGTTTGTCCTCAACAGTTTGGAAATCAACTTTAGTCTTTTCTCCTACTACCAAGCGGTTACCGGCTGGAAGTAAAGCGGCAACTTTGGCATGAACACCGTCAGCTATATAAATGTTTTGTGGCTTTGTAGCGAAAGCTTGAGGCTGGATGTACTCTAACTGTTCTGAGGGAAAGATTTGTAGATCAACGTTGTAGTGAATGTCAGAAAAAGGTGATCCTCGCAAGGTGGCAAACAGGGCAAACAGAATTGGCATCTGTAGTAACAAGGGAAAGCAACCCGCCAAAGGGTTGCCAAACTCTTTGAAAAGTTTTGCTGTTTCTTCTTGCTGTTTGGCTGGATCGTTTTTGTATAGATCCTTAATTTCTTCTTGCCGCTTTTTCATTAGCGGTTGCGTGATTCGCATGCGCCTCATATTGCGAATGGAGCCAGCATTCAGAGGAAAGAGAGCAAAGCGAATCACTAAGGTCAGCGCCACAATGGCTAGACCGTAGCTTGGCACAACCCCGTAAAAGAAATCCAGGATTGGCAACATGACGTTGTTGGAAAGAAAGCCGATACCAAAGTCCATTCGTATGAAGTTAAACCAGGCGCTATAAAGTTTTCTGAGTCTAATCTATCTAATATCTGTCTAAGGGCTAGTTGGGTTATCCGAAAGACACCTTTGACATATTTCTTTCTCTAGCTAGAGCTAGGTTGCCATTTAGTTTACACTCTCCGCCCTTAAGTGTGGAGATTCTTGGTTCATCGATACGCCAATAAAATCGACTATCTTTGCCTCAATACCTAAACCAAGTACCTGTTCAATTGAAGCAAGTGCTGAGCTTAAATCTAGACAATTTCAGAGGGCATATCTCCCCAAGCTTTAAAGGATTTCTCCTTTCGTTCTAAATGCCCTGCGGTACGTGTTTACAAATTTTGTTCTCCTCTATGACTTAATAGCACTGACCGATTTACCTGTCCTTTCTGCTGCTTGCTCGGCAATGTAGTCATATATTTCGCGGAACCGTGGTAGCGAGCGTAGCTCCAAGCGACTGCCGTCTCTGAGGGTGACAACAATATCTCCCCAACTACCAAAGCCACGGGGGACTTTAATAATTTTGACAATCTCTGAGTAGATAATGTCTGTACGCTCTCGCCCTTGCCAACCACCCGTCACCGAAATACGGCGATTTGTGATTCGATAACGCAGCCAGAGCGCCCTTACAATTGAACCCACTGTTAGAGGCAGGCAAATAACCGTGAAAGCGAGCAAAATGTTAATAACCAAATCACCGGGATGGGGGCCTCCCTCGTAGAAAGCTTCTTCTCTAATACCCATCTAGCACCTCCGCTTCTGCCAACAACTGCTCTAATTCTCGCAAAAATTGTGCATATTCGCATCCTTTGGCACTGGATAGAACCACTATTATCAGTTGCCAACCGGGCGGAATTCGCGGTAATAACTGTCGCAGAGCTGACCGAATCTGTCGCTTAATTCGGTTACGAACTACCGCTTTTTTGCTAACTTTTTGGCTGACGGAGATACCAATGCGAGGACTCTGTCCCCCTAGATTGGGGAGGTTTGTAGCACTAGTACTAGAGCGCAAACCACGCAAAGCCAAATAACGTCCTTTGCAACGAATTCCTCGCTGATATACTTCCCGGAAATCTCGCCAGTGCTTGAGCCGATTTTTTTGAGGCAGAGCCATTGGAAACTCCCAAAGGCTATATACCTAAACCGAGAGACGATGACGACCTTTGCTCCTACGAGCTTTAATTACAGTACGACCATTTTTGGTGCGCATTCTAGCTCGAAAACCAGATTTTCTTTTTTGCTTGCGGTTGGTGCCGCCGAGAGTACGTTGAGTCATAGTAGGTTATTGCCAAAAAGCGATTCTTGGGTTCTTCAAACATTCACGATCCGTAATTTTAGCATCTTCCCGGAGAGTCATAGATGAGTTGCCAAGTACTGTAAGCTACTGCTAGAAGTTGGCATCGATAGAGAATCCATACCACCAAACAAGTTCAGAGGTAACTACTAGCCTGAATACCAACTCAGTTACCAATACTCACAATCCAAGTACCAAGGTAGCGAGGTAGGGGAACATCACCAGGTGTTAAAGCTCGCGCTTCAAAATAAAAAGTTCCACCAAAACGAGGGTTCTTGACATTGGAGAAGACTAACTCTACCTTTTGACGGGCAGGAATTGGCTCCTCTAAGTAAATCTGAATTAATTGATTCTCTTTGTCCCAGTTCACCTCAGATACAGGAATATTTTCAGTCTTTTTACCCTTTTTAGTCCGTACCTCAATTCGATCCGTATCAAATTTGCCATCATAATAGTCTGGATAGGTAACGGTGAACTGTGCTACCCCCAACTCCATTTTTTTCGCTGGAATTCTTAATCGGTAGCGATCCCAGTTACCAGGGCGACCACCGAAATCTAAGTGATAGCCCAGTATGTTTTCCCGGCGAACACCGCTAAAGATGGTAAGTCCGGAGTTACTTTGGGCCAAGCTACTAGCAGCAACGCCGGTTAGAAAACAACCTGTAATTGCTATGGATGAAACTAGACGCACTATAGACGATTTTGTCTTTAACATAAGTTGACCAACCTTTCTCTGTGTTTTAGTTTTTTCAGTAAATTTTACTTTTCTTGACTTTATCAGAGTAGAGCCGTTAGGAATGATTAGCTAAAGTGACGTTACAACTGAGATAAAGTGTCACTATAACTAGGCATCTGAAACTTAATGGGGGTTGTACTCTGTTTTGAGTGAATATAGCGTTTCTCGAATCTACCAGGCACAAAGTCGAGGGATTTTAGGGAGTTTGTAGTTGAGAGTCGGGAAGAGAATTAAATTTACCTCACTTAAACAAGAATTGCGATAAAACTTCTGACTTTGATACTAGATAATCGGCAAGATGGCAGACACGACACTACAGGGGCGACTCAAGATGGACTTAGTATTATAAAATTTTTATTAAAGTTTGCTATTTTTTAAGTTATCCATGCTTCAGAAAAATCACTCGTTGAGGATTTCCGGTTTCCAGGCTTTACCAACAAGCAACGGCTGGAAATGGCATATCACCTTTCTCTACGGAGGAGTAGTTACTTCCTTAGAGGCTTACCCTACACCAGATGTGGCACTGGCAGTTGGCAGACGTTGGTTGGAAACAGAAGCAACATTCAACTCTCTTAATCAGTGCCTCCTCGAATTTTCCAAGACTGGGAGCATTAGCAGGCAGGAACACCGCAACTTAATGTCGTCCTTTATCAAGACGACTAATCACGGTTAAGTCTAATTCAGACGGATCTAAGTCTGGGCAATCTTAGCCTCTGCTCTGGCTGCCAGACTTGGTTGCCTATCAATCATACAGATGGGCGCTGAATATAAAGTTTCTCTTTCTTGATGAAGTACGTTCAGTTTCTTTACCCCTACTCCCTAAAAACCTAAGACTTAATACCTCACTAGATAGAGAGGTGCTATACCCAGAAGCAATCTAATCTAGAATAACGAGCTTTCAGGTCATTTAACTAGATTAATATTGTTAGATAAATTGAAATTTGATTAAGAGCAGACTGCCTAGCTAAGTAAATAAAAATTTCTTTAATTGAGAAAGCAGTATAAACAGCAATAGGCAAAATGAAGCACTATGGGCTTCAAGAAAACCAAGTTTTACCTGCTAGCTGGTCAAACTGTCAAACCTTAAGAAGACCTATTGTGACAGACGCACTGAAGCAGTAGGGTGTTGACACAGAAAAGTTTAGGGCATTTTTACAAAA
Organism: Coleofasciculaceae cyanobacterium; assembly: GCA_049683475.1. Taxonomy (GTDB): domain Bacteria; phylum Cyanobacteriota; class Cyanobacteriia; order Cyanobacteriales; family Coleofasciculaceae; genus JBAUJE01. The sequence goes on from JBAUJE010000011.1 coordinate 10,468, forward strand.
CTGGCAAAATAGACAATTTTGAAGTCGCATTAGCTCAGCTTGAATCGTACAGGATGAGGTGGTTTGAGGATCGATTTCAAGCATTTGACCTTAGGAAAACCCAGTCTGTAAGCTTTATCAGCACCCCGACAACTGGAATTGCTAAAACAAGTTAAAAATAGCGTTACCCACTGGGAATAGACATTAGAATCCAAAAGGTTATATTTGTGGGAAGATGCTTCAAAGTAATATCAATCTTTATTCCGTCAGCAAAAATTTGCTTAGGCAATCGGGCTTGCTATCGCACAAAGAATTGTATGGCTGCTAAAAACAATCTCATCCGGTTGACCGTCGGAATTTTCGTATTTCATCATTAAATTGCAATTGGTGCAGCAGTGCCAGTGCCTTTTATGCGAATGGGCTAAGTCCCTCACCCTCAAGGGTGTTCAAGGTTGGTTTTGCTACTAGTGGTTGGAACCCAAGTATTGAGAGGTTCATTTCTTAGAGGTATCCCCATAGCAACTATCTAGTAGTAGATGTCAGTAGCAAAAGTTAACAAATGCTACCTGTTTACGTTTGTCTTACCCTTATAGAAACAATCAGAATTTTCCCTTGCCAATTTTAGTTTTTATCAGTTAAGGAGTGTTCATGAAAATAGCAGTTGCTAAAGAAATTGAAGTCGGCGAACATCGTGTTGCCCTGATTCCCGACGTTGTTGCTCGTTTGGTCAAACAGGGTTTAGAGATTTGGGTAGAAGCTGGTGCTGGAGAAGCTTCCTTCTTCACAGACGAAGCCTATCAATCTGCTGGTGCCAAGATAATTTCTGATACAGCTGCCCTTTGGTCAGAGGCAGATATCTTGCTCAAAGTTGGCGTACCAAAAGAAGAAGAAATCAATCACCTGTCTGAAGGAAGTACTCTAATTAGCTTTCTAAACCCTCTAGGTAAACCAGAGACGGCTGAGCAGTTAGCGGCGAAGAAGGTGACAACCTTTAGTATGGAATTGATTCCCCGTACCAGCCGTGCCCAAAGTATGGATGCCTTATCCTCTCAAGCAGCAGTGGCTGGCTATAAAGCAGTACTGCTAGGGGCGGCAGCTTCACCTAAGTTTTTCCCGATGCTAACGACTGCGGCTGGAACACTTAGACCCGCAAAGGTATTTATTATTGGTGCGGGTGTAGCTGGTTTGCAAGCGATCGCCACAGCCCGCCGCCTTGGTGCTGTAGTTGAAGCCTTCGATATTAGACCCGCGGTGAAAGAAGAAGTGCAAAGTTTGGGTGCCAAGTTCGTCGAAGTGAAACTCGAAGAAGAAACCGTGGCTGTAGGGGGTTATGCCAAAGAAATCTCCGAGGACTCGAAAAAGCGCAGCCAAGAATTAGTTGCCCAACACGTTAAGCAAGCAGACGTGGTAATCACGACAGCCCAAGTTCCTGGCAGAAAAGCGCCTTTACTGGTTACCGAAGAAATGATCAACGAGATGCACCCCGGTGCTGTAATTGTTGACTTGGCAGCTGAGCAGGGTGGCAACTGTGCTTTTACTGAACCGGGCAAAGACATCCAACGGGACGGTGTGATGATTATTGGTCCAATCAACTTACCTTCTTCTATGCCAGTACACGCCTCTCAAATGTACGCCAAAAACATCTCAACCTTTTTGCAACACATGCTTAAAGATGGGCAGCTACAGCTGAACTTTGAAGACGACATCATCAGCGGTACTTGCATTACCCACGCAGGGGAAATTCTTAATCAAAGGGTCAAGGATGCCTTAGCTCAAGTGCGTACGACTGTATAGGCAAGGACATCTTCTGGAGATTAGCGGCGGAAAAGTGGAAACCGATTAGGCCCATTTTTCTGTTCTGAAATCAGTGAGCTTTGAGAGCGCCACTTTGTAACCGAAAAGGAGTCTATAAGTTTATGGCAACAGCATTAATTGCTAGTTTGTTTGTCTTCGTCCTGGCATCTTTCGTTGGTTTTGAAGTAATCAACAAAGTTCCCCCTACCCTGCATACCCCCCTTATGTCTGGAGCCAATGCCATTTCCGGTATTGCTGTACTAGGGGCATTGATTATCGCTGGACCTGAAGACTGGAACGTCACGGTGATTTTGGGTCTAATTGCCATAGTTCTGGCAACTATCAACGTGGTAGGCGGTTTCCTGGTGACAGATCGGATGTTGCAAATGTTTAAGAAAAAAGAGGTGAAAGCATGACTGACTTTTTGCCCACTGGCATTCAGCTGGCTTATCTAGTCGCCGCATCTTTATTCATTATCGGTTTAAAGAAGCTAGGCTCACCAGCAACAGCTCGTAATGGTAATGTTTTATCTGCCTTGGGAATGTTGATAGCAGTGGTAGCAACCCTGCTTGAACAACAAGTCTTAAATTACCAGATGATTCTGATTGGCATAGCCATTGGCTCTGTCATTGGTGCAGTCGCGGCGAAAAAAGTAGCAATGACTGACATGCCTCAGATGGTTGGTGTGCTCAATGGTTTAGGTGGTGCCGCCTCAGCACTGGTTGCCGTTGGTGAATTTTGGCGCTTACTCAGCTCTTCTGGTACTGTTCCCATCGGTGCCACTATCACCGTGATTCTTGGTGTTTTAATTGGTGGTGTAACCCTCACTGGTTCTTTGGTTGCCTTTGCCAAATTACAAGGTCTGGTTAGTGGTCAGCCAGTAACATTCCCCTTACAACAGCCCTTCAATGCTATTTTGCTAATTAGCTTTTTGGCTTGCAGTGGCTATCTGCTAGTAGCACCGGAAAATCTCAATGTGTTTCTAGCAATGGTTGGACTCTCTTCCGTGCTAGGGATTTTATTTGTCATCCCCATTGGTGGTGGCGATATGCCAGTGGTCATCTCACTGCTAAACTCGTTTTCTGGTTTAGCTGCCAGTGCTGCTGGCTTTGTGGTAATGAACAATATGTTGATTATCGCTGGTGCTTTAGTAGGTGCCTCTGGTTTAATCCTGACCGAAATTATGTGTAAGGGGATGAACCGTTCCCTCCCCAATGTACTGTTTAGTGCTTTTGGTGGTGGCGATAGCACAAGTGGTGCTAGTGGTGGTGGTAGTGTTGGTGAGCAGGTAGTTCACAGCATTGGTGCTGAAGAAGGAGCAATGATGCTCGGTTACGCCCGTAATGTAGTAATTGTTCCTGGTTACGGCATGGCAGTTGCTCAGGCACAACATTCTGTGCGGGAGTTGACAGATCAATTAGAAAGACTAGGTGTAGAAGTTAAATACGCCATTCACCCAGTTGCTGGTCGGATGCCAGGACATATGAATGTACTGTTGGCAGAGGCTAATGTGCCCTACACCCAACTTTATGATATGGATGATATCAATCCCCAGTTAGAGGAAACTGATGTTGCACTGGTGATTGGTGCTAATGACGTTGTTAACCCAGCAGCTCGCTCTGATGCCTCTAGTCCAATTTACGGAATGCCAATTCTGGAAGTGGACAAGGCTAAGCACACCATTGTAATTAAGCGGGGTATGAGTGCAGGCTTTGCTGGTATTCAGAATCAGTTGTTCTTCAAGGACAAAACAATGATGCTGTTTGGTAGTGCCAAAGATGTGGTTGCACATTTAGTTTCTGAAGTCAAGCAGCTCTAGAGAGTTTTCAACTAAGATAGAGAGGGCACGGCTATAGCCGTGCTTTTTTTTCGCATCTTAGCCCCTTTCCCCTTTCCCCGACTTCTGCAAGAAGTCTAATCAAGAATTTAATTGCTAGATAAATCAGTAGGATAATCACTGTGGATAGCTTCTAGCTTCATTAGAATCTTCGGCTTGAGCTTTTCGTACTCTTGCTTGAGGAGCATTTTGCTCCTATGAGCTAAACCAGTTGTAACTACAGTGTTGCTGGCATTAACCCATTCTGTTAACCTTTTTCGTTGCACAGAAGCAATGGTTGAAGTCATTACGGTGTTACATTGTTCTGGTTCGGAGAGGGCGAAGAACAGGATACGATATTGCCCAGCCTTGCCTAAAAGCCTAATTGTTCTCTGACCCATAGGGGTTTTTAAATCTAAATAGCAGGGAAGCCAACGAATACCATAGTCACGGTTATGCAATGCCGTAATCCAAAGTACCATTGGATGGGGTGACATGACGCAGAGGAATTGGTTATAGCGCGTACTTTTCTTGCGATTCTGAATATCCTGCTGATTCAACATTACCCAAAGGGTGGCTAACCTTTCCTTACCACTACTGATTATGTGGGGAAAAACAATACACTGTTGGGGTTTATTTTTTGGCCAGGAAGTCCGACGACAAATTTCATCGATAGAGAGCTTAGTTTTGGGTTGTAGACTAGTTACCGGCACTTGCCTAATCGCCCCACCCAATTGCTCGGCTAGCTCTCTACCTCGACTCAGACTATTTTCGATAAAAGTTAAGGTATTGATTATCTCTGTAGCACTTTGAGGACGATCCCTGGGATCTTTCGCCAGACAGCTCATCACTAGCTTCTTGAGGGGTCTAGGTAAAATTAAGTCAGGTCTGGCTAACTCAAAGGATTTCGGAGGGCTAGAGTAATGAGCATTGTACCAACCGCCAAAGGAGCGAGATTCTGCCACGATTGGCATTTCACCCGTGAGCATCTCAAACATCATCACGCCTAGACTGTAAATATCAGAGCGCTTATCTAGTTCGCGACCCTCCATTTGTTCAGGAGAACAATAGGCTAGAGTACCCATGAAAGAATGAGTTTGCTCACTGTCAGACTGGAGTAACTTGGCAATCCCAAAGTCAAGAATTTTGACTAGTTCAACAAAGTAGTCATCTCTAATAACAAGAATATTACTAGGCTTTATATCTCGATGAATAATAGGGGAGAGTTGACCGTCAAAGATTATGCCTTGATGAGCACGTTGCAGTCCTAGGCAGATTTGCCGTGAAATTCTTAAGAATCGATGTATATCAAGGGGTTGCCGTCGAATTATCTGACTTAAGCTCTCTCCTTCTAAATATTCCATGACATAGAATGAAACCTGATTTTCATCCACACCACAATCTCTGACTCGAACAACATGAATACTTTCTTCTCCGAGCAAAGCACAAATTGTCGCTTCTCGCTCAAAGCGTTCACGCATCTTCTTGTTGAGCAAGGTTTGGGAGATAAACTTGACGGCAACTAACACGCCTCCCAGTAACATGTCCTTTGCCAGATAAACCCGTCCCATAGCGCCTTGACCAACAAGCTCGACGAGTTTATAGCGATTGCCTAGTAAGCGACCTTTGTTAGGGTCTGTCGTCATGATTTAACTTTGACAGCGGGGAGCAGTTGTTGTACCTATTGACTATTAAATTCCTCTTTTTCCTGGAATGAGGGAAAAGGAAAAACAGAGCTTAACCTAACTACCTAGCTTTTGCTACTTCTACCATTTAAACAACAAGACTTCCACCTTAAATTGTGAGGGAAGATCGAAGAGGTACAAGCCCCTAAATTAATCTGTTGTTATTACTGCTGACGTTCTAAAGTAGCCTCCATGATACTGGTCAGAAAGTGACCAGCCATAATGCTACTAGAAAGGTAGTAGGTGTTATCATCGAGGCGATGTCTTGTCTCAAAGCCACTACGCCGTTGCTTGTCGCCAAGAACCCAGTAGCGCTGAACAATAGATTCGGGTGTTACCCAACCCTCACCCTCGACACGACCCAAAAGACTGTGTCGTAGAACAAAGGTATATTGTCTTTCCCCAACATCTAGATGCCCCCGATATTGAAAAGAAATATTCTCACGTTCACTATTGGGAAAAATCAGCTTTGTAACTATCGTAAACCAGTTCTCTCGGCCCCAGCCAACAATAGTCATACCTTTGACGCTAATTGGCATTCCGTTGCGCTCGAGCCAACTTCCCTGGAGTGTCCAGCGCCCTGCCTCCATCAAAAAGGTGTGAGCCACGATGTTACCTTTGCCTATAGTTAAACATTTTCCCTTATCATTCTCTCTCTTCAGGTTACAAAGGTGAAAGGGCCAATAGTAGAAATTGGTATTTACAGTCTTAGTATAACCGCACTCTTTCTTTGGAAAGGAAAGGTCTGTCTGGTAAGGTATCTTGGTTGATGGGAGGGGAAAAGGGGGATAAGGAAGATTTAGAAAAATGCTCCCCAGCTCCCTTGTCTCTAAAACATCTCCCTGACTCCTTGTTTGTTACTACTAGAGTTAGGTGTAGGTTGGCTGATGAAGTTCACCTAGTACCACTTCTGCTCTAGCTCCGGTAACTTTGGGTAAATTACCAGGCATCCCTCTCTCATGCCAATAAGCTAGAACGGCAAAAGCCATTGCTTCTTTAAAGTCACTATTAACGACTAATTGATCAGTTGTCAGTATCGCTATTGGTGAGAGCAAAGCTTCTAGACGTTGTCGCAGATAGAGGTTATGGCTACCCCCTCCACATAAAAATACTTCGTCGGGCAGCTGGGGCAGGAAGCTATAATAACTGTGAGCGATGGAGGCAGCAGTAAGCTCTGCTAAGGTCGCTAGTGTATCAGCCTGAGTGAGGTTATAGTCAGCGCTCTGTGCCAGACAATGCTTGAGATAGTCAGCACTGAACAACTCCCTCCCTGTAGATTTAGGCGGCGCTGTCTGGAAAAAATCAAGGCTAAGCCACTCTCTAACCAAAGCCTGACAAGGAGTGCCTTGAGCTGCCCACTGACCATCTTGATCGTAGGTTTGACTTCCATCTGTAAAATACTCAACGGCTAAGTCTAAAAGAGCATTGCCAGGGCCAGTGTCCCAGCCACAAATACTGTCTATCCAGTTACCCTGACGTGCTGGCAAATAGGTTACATTACCAATACCACCTATATTTTGGATACATCTATTTTTGCTGGGATGACTCAATAAGTAGGCATCTACTCTTGATACAAGGGGAGCTCCTTCTCCTCCGGTAGCAATATCAGCAGCACGAAAATTGCTAACTGTTTTAACCTTAGTCAATTGGGCGATGACTTCCCCTCTTCCTAGTTGAAGACTGTATCCTAGGGTCGTTGGTGTTGGAAGGTGAGGTGGTGATGAGGAAAAGGAGGGCAAAGAAGATTCAGAAAAATCCTCCCCTGTTCCCCCTGCTCCTTTGCTCCCCTCTTCCTGGCGGGTAGGTCTATGATAAATAGTCTGACCATGGGAACCAATAAGTTCTGCTGCAGGGTTGTCTTTTCCCATGGCTTGTGCAGCTTGAGCAAATTGCCAGGCGATCGCATCATCTAATGCTGCCAATTCTGCCAGGGAAATTGCCGCACCGGCGCAAACCTCTAGAATTTGCTCTCTGAGTTGAGGAGGATAGGGGAAGGTGTTAGCAGCTAGTAGCTTGACTTTTAAATCTAGGTCTGAACCAGTAATTTCTGCTAAGGCAGCATCAACTCCATCTACTGAGGTACCACTAATTAAGCCAATTACACGCATAGCAGAAAACTGACCAAAATCAACTAATAAAACTATAATTAGTTCTTATCAATACAATCATTGATTAAGTTGTTAATTTTTAATAAACAGATTTATCTGCTTGCATTGTGGGGGTCGGGTGCGTTAACGAAGAAGAACTGAGGAAAAAAAGTGCCACAGTCGAGACTCAACCAGGAAGTTTTACTGCGTCGAATTACTAACCGGATTCGCCAGTCTCTGGAGTTGCCAGAGATTTTAACAGCAACGGTTGCTGAGGTACGTTCCTTGCTGGGAACTGATCGAATCATGATCTATCGCTTTCACGAATCTGGCAGTGGAGAAGTTATTGCTGAATCTATTCAAGAAGATTGCCTTCCTTCGATGAAAGGACTTAACTTTCCGGCAGATGACATTCCCGAAAAAGCTCGCCAATTGTATCTCCAAGTACGTATGCGTTCGATTGTCGATGTTGCCTCTGGCAAGATTGGTTTATCACCTATAGATTATTCTGCTGATGACTTTAGCGCAAGCAAGGCTGGAGAAATTTACTACCGCCCCGTAGACTCCTGTCATGGGAGCTATCTCAAAGCGATGGGTGTTCAGTCTTCCATCGTGCTGCCAATTTTGTATTACGACATCCAGGCAAAGAAAAGAAAAAAGCGACTTTGGGGTTTATTAGTATCTCATCATGCCCAACCACGCTCAGTTACTCCGGAAGAACTTCAAGTTTTGCAAGGGGTAGTAGATCAACTTTCTATTGCCATTGCCCAATCGACTCTCCTCTCTCAGGCACGCCAACAACATCATAAAGAAGCAACTATCAACCGTGTCTCTACCCTGCTCCACTCCCTACCCACCACCTGTTTACAAGCAGCCCTAGAAGAAACAGTTACCGCCCTTGAGGGATCAGGCGGCAGGCTTTACATTGCTCCCTACACCAAAACTAGTACGGCTAAACTATTTAGCTGCGGTAGTCAACCAAAGTTCCTTAACAGCACAGAGGAGAGCTTAATCGAAGAGCATCCCGACTGGCAAGGGTTAATCACGAGTACTAGAAAGCAAGATGCTAACTTTCAGTCAGGTCTTTGTCAACCTCTGACCATCGTTGATCTCTACAAAACACAGATTTTGGGAGTCCTGACTTCAGCTTTCCGGTTAACTGCAATTCGGGGAATTTTGGTTTTACCTTTATATTATCGCTCCTCTTTAATGGGCTATCTTAGTGTCTTCCGTGACCAAATCGAGACAGAAACCCTTTGGGCGGGGCGCTTTGATACCAGCAAAAAACAAAAACTTCCTCGTCAATCTTTTGAAACTTGGCAAGAGTTAAAACGAGAGCAAGCCCGAAAATGGACAAGTTATGATCGAGAATTAGCAATTGCTTTAGGCAATCACTTTGCTATGGCAATTGAACAGTATCAACTTTACTCTCAAGTGCAATCTCTCAATAGTAATTTAGAGCAGCAAGTCAAAGAGCGCACTGCCAAGCTACAAAAATTATTGAACCGAGAGCGTGCCATCCAGTCTGTTACCAACCAAATACGCAGTACCCTAGACCTAAACACTACTTTACAAACTATTGTACGAGAAGTCCAAAATCTAATTGACACAGACCGGATAGTAATTTACCAGTTTCTGACGGGTTCTCAGGGAGAGGTGATCGTAGAATCGATCAAATTTAACTGTTCATCTGTTTTAGGAGTGAGCGCACCGACAGGATACTTTCCTGAGCTACAGCTTAAACTCTACCAAAAAGGCAGGGTGCAAGTAATTAGGGATGTTGAGCAGACTAAACTTCCCTCAACACATCAGAATTTTTTGCAGAATTTACAAATCAGGGCAGCTTTAGTCGTTCCCATTAGCAGAAGTACTCATCATCAGCAAAACTCTTTTCCCCCAAAAAATGAGAGGAGAAATATTGGGCAACGTCCTTGGGGATTACTAATTGCCCAGGATTGTCATGCTCCTAGAGACTGGCTTCCTGATGAGATTGATTTACTTAGACAGTTAGCAGATCAAGCTGCTGTGGCAATTCAGCAAGCCCAACTTTATGAGCAAAGCTGCACTGCTGTTGCTGCTGCTACAGACAGAGCTCAAAAACTGATGATTGCGGCTCAACAGCAACAAGCATTATTCAGGGTAGTGACCAAAATTAGAGAATCCCTTGATGTCAGGACAATTTTTACAGCAACAACCACAGAAATACGACGAATTATCAAGGCTGATCGTGTAGCCGTGTTTCGCATTTTTCCCAATTCTGACAATGAAGAGGGGGAGTTCATCTCAGAGGACGTAAAATCTGGTTTTGACAAGCTGATCGATGCAACTATGCATGATTACTGCTTTGGTCGTCAGTATGCAGCTCAATATTGCAAAGGTAGAATTCAGGTAATTTCCGACATCTACAACGCAGGCATAAAAGATTGCTACCTGCAGATGCTGACCAAGTTCCAAGTGCGAGCTCATTTGGTGGTGCCAATACTCAAAGGTGATAATCTCTGGGGATTGCTCTGTATTCATCAGTGTGCAATGCCACGCCAATGGCAAACCTCGGAAATTGATTTTGTCAGCCAGGTTGCAGCTCACTTAGGTGTGGCAATTAAGCAAGCAGAGTTACTCACTCAAACCCAACAGCAGACAGAGCATCTTAAGCAAGCTCAAGCCCAACTGATTCAGACAGAAAAAATGTCTAGTTTGGGTCAATTGGTGGCTGGTGTTGCCCATGAAATCAATAATCCTGTCAATTTCATTTATGGCAATCTCTCCCACACTAATGAATATATTCAGAATTTGTTTAGCTTGCTACATTTATATCAGAAACATTATCCCCATCCCCAGCCGGAAATAGCCGAACTAGCTAAGGCAATTGACTTAGATTTTTTGGAGAAGGATTTGGCAAAAATCCTCAAATCTATGGAAATTGGCTCTGATCGAATCCGTTCTCTGGTAATGTCTTTAAGCAATTTCTCCCGTCTATCTCAAGCTGAGATGAAGCCGGTTAACATCCACGAAGGATTAGAAAGTACCTTATTAATTTTGCAACATCGTCTGAAAGCTCGGCCCCATTACCCCGGAATTGAAATTGTTAAAAACTATGGCGAATTGCCACTAGTTGAGTGCTTTGCCAGTCAGCTGAACCAGGTATTCATGAACATATTGAGTAATGCAATTGATGCTTTAGATGATAACAGAGCAACTCTTAGCTTAGAAGAAAGAGAGAAGTTTCAGCCTCAGATAAGCATCTGTACTAGTCTCCAACCTCAAAGTAGTCTCTTAGGAGCAGAAAAAAGAAAATACCCTAATCATAGTAATCCTAGTGTAGTAATTTCAATTGCTGACAATGGGTTAGGAATCAGTGAAGAATTGCTATCAAAAATATTTGACCCTTTTTTTACAACCAAGCCTCCTGGCAAAGGAACCGGCATTGGACTATGCATTAGTTATCAAATCGTGGTGGAAAAACATGGAGGCAGTTTTAAATGTGTTTCCCAACTAGGAGAGGGGACGAATTTTTTGATTGAAATTCCTGTGCAGCAATCCTCGAAAGTTTATCCTCAATCTAATTAATCTTGGCGAAGATTTAGAAATTTTGTGAAGCGTTATCAGAATCTTTGTGACGTATCCTAAACAAAATTGCCAAGGTCACCTGTTTTATCAACCAGTAGGAAATAGTAAGCACAACAAAAGTTACTATCATAATTACTACGGGACGTTTACCAATTAAATCGTAGACTACACTCCTAATCACATCATCAGGTTGAGTAACTAAATCCCAACTGTTGAAACGCAAGAATCTTCCTAGATAAACGCCAACAGAACACAGAGCATGGGTAATCAATTCGGCACCGATAATAAATCGGCTCAACCCCTGTCGATGTAAATAGTAACCCAGGTTTATTAAAGAGATAACGTAAGCTTCAAACCCGGTGAGAATAGCAAATAAATGCTGAGGAATTAAAACTAAGGTAATTATCCAAGCTGAAAAGCCCTCACGAGTAGCTTGGATAAGGTGAATAATATCTGTTAGAAGGTAGGGAGCATTGGGCAAAAAAGCAGCGAAAACAATAAAGCAAACCCACCACAGCAGAGAGCGTGAATGAGATTGGCGACGAAATAACCAAACACTTAAAGCCAAAGGTATAAAAGCAAGAAACAAATTCCAAACAATCCAGCCACTGTGAATGTTTAAAGCCTTCCATGCCTCATTTAAAATAGTCATCATTGCTATTACGTGTAAGCTAATCCCTAGTGTGAATTTTGCTCAGTGGGTTGATATCACTAGTATAGCTATAAGAAAAAGGCATTTATTGAATTTAGCCCAATTGCTACTATTCCTACCTAAGTCTGTTGTGCTTCTTCAGGAGTGACACACTCGATACCATCACATTTTCTAAATTGAGAAAAAACTCGATAAGTATCTAGATTTGAGTGTTCGTCTACTTTTTGCTCATTCATCTTAATCAAATTATACTTAACATTGTCAGCGTGAATAGCAAATGTTATATTAAAAACCTCAAAAAAATTGATAACCCATTTACACTCTTCTTCAGGATATTGTGTGTAGTATTTAATTAAATGGGCGATGCGATCCTCCATATGAATACGGGAATTTGGGCTAATCAGAATAATTTTGAGAATTACAATCACCAGTGTTAGGGGATTGCCTTTAGACATTAATAAAATAAATAGTCCCGACGGCTCTTTTTGGTTATCAGTTGTTAAGTAATCAATAATTTTATTGCAAGTTCTTAATAGTAAAGCTTCATCTATCTTTTGGTCGTTACGTTCTTTGTAAAGCTGATCTAACTTATCAGAAAATTTTTGATTGATAACTTCTACAAAATCTTTACTATCTACATAACAGATTAAATATTTTTGTAATGATTGTTTGAAACTTCTATAATTAAGGTCTTGAGTTTGCTTGAGAAAAATATTTGCTAAATTTGCATAGCTAAAGGAACCGCGTCTGACAACAATCATTTTAATAAAGCGCAGAATATCGTCTCCAAATCCTGTCGGATTATTAGGAATTTTATCCCGATAGACAGGAGATTGAGAGCGAGCCGTATACATGGCTAAATCAAACTTAAACTTGTCCTTAAGTTTTTGGGAAAGTGCTTTAGCTGCCTCCCGCTGTTCCTTTGGGTTATTGATATTTGTATACTGAGGAACTAGTAAATAGGAAGTGTAACGATTACTCCAGTGTTCCCTGTCAGATAATCCATGTTTGATAGCAAATAGCTTAAGTTCTTGATAACTCTGACTGTTGACAAAGTCTCTAAGCCAGCTATCCTGGCGAATACGAATTTTTGACAGTAATTTTTTTTGATTGTTAGTTTCTTTAGGGAAAATATCGAGCAGTTCTTTGACAAATTGATGATTTCTGGAAGTTTCCCAGTTGTTAATGAGAATATAGCAAGAGCGCTTGAGTGTGCAGTGAAACTCTGTTTCCTTATTAGCCAGAATTAATCCCGTAATGGCTTGTCTTATCTCTATATCAGTAGCGGCAGGATTGTATTCAATAAATATATGTCTGAATTCTGTTAACACCTCTATCGGAGGTTTGTGCCTAACAAGTTCTAACAAAAACTTGTAGATCATTTCCTGAGCCTGCTGAGTATCGAACTCCTGCTTGTTGGACTTGATGCATGGCTCATTTTGATGAGTTTCCGAGATAACATCCCTGATCATAAGAACACTCAAGTATGCTTACTTGCTTGGTTTTCACTGGAAAAGATGAAGCCAATAGCACCCCGCCTTAAATTTAGTCTTTTACCTTGCCAGCCTACAGACTTTTTTTGAAGATATCACAAACTGGGAATATTTTCTTTCATCAAGAAATATGTCGGTGTGTTGATATACTACTACAGTTGTAAAATTGGTGATTCTATGCCCAAACTGGATTGCAGGTTCAGCTTGTCTAAGATTACCAAACCTAACAGGTAAGTGGTGCTTCCCTAAGTCATCGCTGACCACTTAAGCTGGCAGTAAGAGCCATAATCTTGAGTGTCCAACCTGTTTACCTCGGACCATCTTTGCCTCTTTGATCAGGGTTTCCCTCGTTTTCACGGCGAAATCTAGCGTTAGTAGTACCAATTCGTTTTCCGAAAGGAGGAGTATGCAAGCGAGTATTTTCCCTAATGCCATAACTCCGCTGAGCTTTTGGGTTAGACACTAGCTCGGTGGAGTTATAGCTGAGCGAACTATAGTTTCGGTAGTTATGACTAACTATCTCCCAATTATTTCCTTGGGCAGCAAAAACGTTAGTTTGACCCAGAAAAATCACTCCTAAAATCATTACAAGTTTTTTCATCTACTTCTCCCCACTGGCTGCTAATAGTATAGGTTATATGCTATTATTAAGCGTTAACATATCTTCTTAATTGGGAAATTGAGAACAAAGCTTTGAAGGATGAGGATTGGTAGCAAGATAATCTTTCAGCCAGCTGCAACCACGCTCTAACAATTCATCTAATCCTTCGACTCTCCACAGCCTAACCATACCGTCCCTTCCAGCTGTAGCTAGATATTGCCCATTGGGGCTAAAGCTAGCACTGTACACACGGCTTTGATGCCCAACAAATTGAGCAATTTTGGTGCCAGAAAGAAGCCTTATCTGGGCAGTGCCGTCCTGTCCGGTAGTTACGATACGTTCTCCATCAGCACTAAAACTAGCACTCAAAATGCCTCCTTGGTGAGTATTGTTAAACTCAACTAGCCGATTTCCAGACAAATCCCATAATCTGACTGTAGCGTCAGTACCGGCCGTGATCAATCGCTTGCCATCGGGGCTAAAGTCCACACTTAATACTCCGTCTTGATTAGTGTTCAAGACCGTTAGCTGCTTTCCCGACAGATTCCAAAGTCGCACCGTACTATCTTTTCCTGCGGTGACTAAGCGTTTTCCATTGGGACTAAAGCTCACACTCCAAACCGACTGCTCGTGACCCTTTAATTCAATCGAACTCTGCTGTGCTGATCCTAAATCAGACAAATTCCAAAGGTTCGCTGTTCCATCCTTTCCTGCTGTGGCTAAGTACTTTCCATCCGGGCTGAAGCTGAGACTATAAACCGGTCCAAGATGACCCTTCAAGACATTTAGCTGCTTTCCAGACAAATCCCAGAGTCGCACCGTACTATCCTGACCGGCTGTAGCGAGGAGCATTCCATCAGGGCTAAAACTGACGTTATTGACCCCACCCTGGTGCCTTTTAAGTACAGCCAGCTGCTCTCCCTGTAGATTCCAGAGTCTGACCTTGCCATCCTCTCCAGCTGTGGCTAAATGTTGCCCATCCGGACTAAAACTGACACTCCAAACCTCCCCTTGGTGACCTGCAAATGTAGCCACATGAGTTCTGGAGATATTCTCTTGTTCAGGCAACTGCCATAACCTAGCGGTGCCATCCTCCCCAGCTGTGGCGAGGTATTCTCCATCAGAGCTAAAACTCATGCCCAAGATAGAATTGCGGTGACCGTTCAATTGGGCTAATTCTTCTCCAGATAAATCCCAAAGTCTAGCCGTACCATCAGCTCCCGCCGTGGCAAGGTGCTTGCCATCGGGACTAAATTGCACCTTATAAACCAAATCTCTACTACTTTTCCATTGGACTAGTTGCTCTCCTGACCAATTCCAGAGTCGTACTGTACTATCTAGTCCCGTGGTAGCCAACAGCTTGCCCTCAGTACTAAAACTAACGCTAAGCACTGGTCCTAGGTGTCCCTCAAACTTGGTCAGCTGACGGCCAGCTAAATCCCACAGTTGGGCAGTACCATCTTCACTAGCGGTAGCTAAGCGCTGACCATCTGGGCTAAAACTAACACTCCAAACTTCTCCTTGGTGACCTTTTAACTGCACTACCTGCTCTCCTAGCAAGTTCCAGACTATAGCTGTACCGTCCTCACTAGCGGTAGCTAAGCGCTGACCATCTGGGCTGAAACTAACACTCCAAACTTCTCCCTGGTGACCTTTTAACTGCACCACCTGCTCTCCTGACAACTTCCAGACGGCAGCTGTACCATCCTCACTAGCGGTAGCAATAAGCTGACCATCTGGGCTGAAACTAACACTTAAAACTGGTTGTTGATGAGAGTAAAACTGAGCAAATTGCTCTCCGGAGAGATGCCAAAGACTGATTTTGCCGTCTTTACCTACCGTGGCTAAGTTTTGACCGTCGGGGCTAAAACTGACGCTCCAAACTTCTCCCTGATGACCAAGATATTGATTGCGTTCATGAATGTTATCTAAAATTGTTTGCAGAACCCAAATCGGACTAATAGCTGGGTATTCGTGCAAGGGTTGTTCCTCTCTCACCATCCCTTGCAACTTTTGTCCCCCTTGAAGGGCAGAAATTA
Source organism: Coleofasciculaceae cyanobacterium (assembly GCA_049683475.1). Classification (GTDB taxonomy): domain Bacteria; phylum Cyanobacteriota; class Cyanobacteriia; order Cyanobacteriales; family Coleofasciculaceae; genus JBAUJE01. The sequence continues at coordinate 26,181 of JBAUJE010000011.1, forward strand.
AAGACTCTATCTCTTCAGATTCAAATTGTCGTAGGGCACTAACTCCTGACTGTTCTAGCCTGATGCCATCCCAGGCTTCCTTCAGTGCCGACTTAGCCCAAACTATTACCACCACTGCCAAAACTGAGCTGAGAGTCAAGCCAGTTAAGCCGAGGCGAATTGTCCGTTTGGCTTTCTTCTGGGCTGTAGCAAGTATGCCATTAGCCTGCTGCTGAGCTTCCAAAGCCTTTTGAACATCTCGCTTATCCAAGGTTTGACTGGCACTTAAGTACTGATAATCCAGACTGCCCAGATTTTTTGTCGTGGCCCAAGCTAGGGCCTCGTGTAAAGCTTGACCGCGCAGTAGCCGTGATTCATCCTGACAATCGGAAGCTAACCAGGCACTGATCCCTTCAGAATAAGGTCTGAAGTTGGCTAATTCGAGCTCAACCCAACTAAGGTTAAAAACTTCTTCATAGATGCGGTTGGCAACCCTTAATTTTCCTTGCTGTTTAACAACCAATCCCGATAGCCGTAGTTCTGCTTGTTCCTGGCTGTCTGGTTGGGGGAAATTTGTTGATTTGATAGAAGTAGAGCTAGCAGGAAACTCTTCTTGGCGGCTTAGCTCCTGACTAGAGAGTAAAATTTGTTTATACAAGCTGAGCAAACGTCCTGCGCTTTGCTCATTTCTGGTGAGGCGATCGCGTATGGTCTTGAGATGCTCCGGCTCATCGAGTCCTTCCCAATGGTCAATAACGTATTTATGTACCAAAGTACTTACCCAAGTCATCTCATTACTTTGAGACAGTAAAGGAAAGTCCTCAACATCTCGGATAATTTTGCAAACTTTTTGGGTAAGAAAGGGTTGACCTCCAGTCCAAACCAAAATTTCTTGAAGAACTTTCTCTGGGTCATTGACTTTGTTGAGCAAACCGGATGCCAAGGGCTTAGCCGCAGGCATTTGAAATCCTCCTAACTCAATGGCACGACCTATGTTAAATGGTGTCCTGCTTTTATCTGCAATTAAACTTGATGGCGTTGCCACCCCCAATAAGGTAAAGGTAAGACGTTGGTAGGCTGGTTTGTCGGCGCGTTGGTTGTAGCAGGCTCTCAGCAAGGCAAAAAAATCATCAACTGGAAAATTTAGGCTAATAACGCTATCTATTTCATCGATGAAAATAACCATATTTTGCTCTATCTCCCTGAGCAGTATCTCTTCGATAAAATCACTTAATCTTTGTAAGGCAGAAAGATTTTGCCTATCGCGCCACCAACGAG
>JBAUJE010000012.1:0-3239 GCA_049683475.1 Coleofasciculaceae cyanobacterium
ATAACTTTGGGAGATACTAAGTAATGCTAACCCTCAAGATTGCTGTATATATTGTTGTCGGTATCTTTGTTAGTTTATTCATCTTTGGCTTTTTGTCCAACGATCCAGCTCGTAACCCTAATCGTCAAGATTTAGATTAATCAGCGATTTATAGGCTACTTTAACTTTGTTGAAGGGGTGAGGGAAACCTTGCCCTTTCAAAAGTTTGGGGCAATTCGTAATTGGAGGTTTTTGGGGTTGTTAATGGGGGTGAATTTTACCTAAATTACACTAATAAGTTGACTAGGGAAAGCCTGACGGAATTTTTGGTAAAGATGTCCCAACCAGTTCAGCCGCCTGAAACACCTGCAATTGTAAGATATGTAAGCTCTGAGGAGTCTAGTAACTCTGAGCTACTCTCTCAGGTTCTATCAAGCTCTCAACCGAGCCAAACACCATCAAAGGGTATACGCGCTACACCTGATTCGCCAACAAGTTTTTCACCGGAGTCTTCCTTCTTACAGACCGAAGCAAATGCAGCTCTACTGGGTTCTCCCATTTCTCGCGACTATTCCTCATTGGCAGAAGGGATAGAAACTTTTACTACTCAGGGAGAAGATAAATCAAATTTACCAGAAATTTCTCCTTACCCATCTTCTCCTGAAAGTGAAGTAAAGCCTTCCTTGATCGATTTTGGAAATTCTTACTACCACAGTATCGTAATCTACGAGCGAGGAGGAGAAGTTAGAGAATTTAAGCTGCCATATTCCCAACCCAACAAGCCAACTTGGTCTGAGCCTGAATTGGCACAAACAAATGAGTCAGAGGAAAGTGTTCCACCACAAGAACCAACTTCTGCGCCAGTAAATGAGTCAGAGGAAAGTGTTCCACCACAAGAACCAACTCCTGCGCCAGTAAATGAGTCAGAGGAAAGTGTTCCTCAACAAGAACCAACTTCCCCACCCGGGACTGACCAACAAACAAGTCCTTTTGATGGTGGTGGTGTTATTGAACTGAGTGCAGATAGTCAGGAGTACGACGAACAGCGACAGATAGTTACAGCAGAAGGGAATGTCGTCTTGCGGTTTCGAGACGCTGTACTAGATGCCGATCGCCTGCAAGTTAACTTACCCAATCGTATCATTGTTGCTGAGGGCAATGTAGCTCTGACGAGGGGAGGGCAGGTTTTACGGGGTGAACGATTTGAGTATTACTTTGTTCAGGATAGTGGCGTAGTTTTATCAGCTAGAGGTGAAGGAGGTAAAACTACACCTGATGATGGTACTGGAACAGGTTTGGAGAGGCCTGTGAGCGATCGCGCCAGGAGTAATCAACCACTACAAGGAGTAACTAACCTGGGGGGCTATTCTTTCGCCGTAGGGGCTTCCTTGGATGTAGATCAAGGAACAGGAGCATTAAATCCTAGTCTCGGTGGGCTCGATTCAGGGGGAAATATTACCAGGTTTCGCTACGAGGCTGACCGCGTTGAGTTTGAAGGACAAGAGGTGGTTGCTACTAATGTTAGGATTACCAATGACCCCTTTTCACCGCCAGAGTTGGAGTTGCGAGCAGAGCAAGCGACTTTTAGAAGGATTTCTCCGTTAGTAGATGAGGTGGTGGCAAGGAAACCTCGTTTAGTCTTCGATCAAGGATTCTCCTTACCAGTTTTACGTAATCGAGTTGTCATAGATCGCCGTCCTCGTTCACCAGGTTTAGTCAGCTTTGGCTTTGACGATGATGATCGTGGTGGTTTATTCATCGAGCGTGATTTCGAGCTGATTAACAATCCCAAGTGGCGCTTAAGATTAACACCACAGTACTTCGTTCAGAAAGCCATTTTGGGTGATAACGAAGATGGAGACGATAGTGGCGGAGGTATTATTAATCCTTCTTCTTTTGGTCTAAAAGCTAAACTAGAAGGCAGCATTGGCCCTCGTACCAGTCTTAGGGGCTCTGCGGTGTTTACCAGTTTAGATTTGGGTGAAGCAGAAGACGAACTGAGAACAAGTTTGCGGCTACGGCAAATTATTGGCACCACTTTACCCCACAATCTTAGTTTGGAATACAGCTATCGCGATCGCCTCTTCAACGGTTCCCTAGGCTTCCAAACGGTGCAAAGTAGTCTGGGTGCAGTACTAACATCACCTGTAATTCCCCTTGGCAAAACTGGCATCAGCTTAACCTACCAAGCAGGTGCTGCCAATATCAACGCCAGAACAGATCGCTTAGACTTGCTACCACCCCAACCTAGGGATAATAATCGAATTAACCTGACACGCTATCAGGGTATCGCTTCCCTAGGCCGCTATTTTACCCTTTGGCAGGGTGAAGCATTACCGGCTACGGCGACCGAAGGATTGCGCTATACACCAACCCCAGTAACTCCTTATCTAGGACTAGTCACCGGTATTACTGGTGTTGCTAGTGCCTACAGTAGCGGTGATACTCAGGAGTCTTTGAGTGCAACTATTGGATTAGTTGGGCAATTAGGTCATTTTTCCCGACGCTATCTAGACTATACAGGTTTTAATATCAACTATACCCAGGTAGTCCGTGGGGACCTCTCGCCCTTTCTGTTTGACAGGGCTGCTGATAGTCAAGTGCTTTCCGGGGGAATTACTCAACAAATCTACGGCCCTTTTCGAGCTGGTTTTCAGACTTCTTTTAATTTAGATAGTGGAGAGGAAATCAGTACTGACCTATTTGTAGAATATAGCCGTCGCACCTATAATATTCTCTTACGTTACAATCCAGTCCAACAGATTGGTTCGGTTAGTCTGCGTATTAATGACTTTAACTGGACAGGGGATACGGAACTTTTTGGTGGTTCTGGGGTACGTCCTGTTGTGCAAGGGGTAACTCGCGAATAAGCTATTCAATTTACTTAGGGCTTGCTGAATAAGTCTTGTGGTGAGGAAAGGGCACAGGGAACAGGGCACAGGGTTTGCGTAGCTTTGCGAAGCAGACGCTACGCAACGTCGCTAACGCTACGCTAAGGTGCGCTAGCAGCATTGGCCGCTAGGGCATACAGGGAACAGTTTCAACCCTCTGTAGAGAGGAAGATTATGCAATCACATCCTCAAAAATGCCAGGATTTTGAGCATCTCGATGCCAAAACCTTGCACTTGTTTGGGCGAAAAAGTGATTGAAATCCTTGTCTGGTATAACTTTTAGATTAATGCAGCAAGCCCTACTTAGAGCTTAGAGCCAGTTTCCTACTAAGACAAATGGTGCCCAATAATATGGATCTTGATATTGGT
>JBAUJE010000013.1:0-1904 GCA_049683475.1 Coleofasciculaceae cyanobacterium
GGCTGATACCCGTTCGTCATCCATACCACCTGGTAGGGAGGAAGCTAGGGGTAAACCATCAGGGGTCACCATTGCTGCACCTTGTACATCAGCAGTGGTGCTGACAAAGTTTTGTAAAATCTGCCCAATTTTTTCAGAACTAATTGCCATTATTTTACTCCTGCTTAAATTTTAGACAATGGGATAAAGTGAACCCTTTCCTAACAACTGATGCCATTTATTCAAAAATTGTGAACTCTAAAACATCATGGCTATCACCAGACAAAACTGATTGAGTATGCTGACCCCGCAAGCGCTTATTTAAGAAAGCTTCTAGTAACCCTTGAATTGCCCCTAATGTGTAGGTACAGTTTCGTGTTGAACCCTCTGCTTCACCGGAAGTACAAACACTTTCTCTGGTCAAAACTTTATAGGTATCGTCTTCTTCGACTATGTCATCGACAATGCAGAGGCAAGTTCCATTTTTGCCCAAGGCTTCCCGAACCTGATCTTTGATTTCCGTCACAGACGATTGTGAACCTTTACCAACTAAATCTAGTTCTTCAGCTAACTGCTTACCACGTTGGCGACCAGCAGAAATCAGGGCAATAGCAGCGGCTTGTTCCCCTAGTGCGTCCTCAATACCAGTAACTATAGCTTTAAGGCAAACGATGCTGGAGAAATCACCGAGTTCTGGTCGTAAGTCGTTCTTTATTAATGTCATAGTTTAACTCTTTGTATTTTCGTAATTAGGGATTGAACAACTGATTAATACTGGGCAAATGAAGTTTTTTGCCAGCTTGTCGGGTCAACTTCAGGAAAGTTAATTAGTACCTGAAGTCAGAAGGTTTTTTAAGGTAAATAAAGCCTCAACAGTTGAGGCTTTATCGCGAGGATTTACTATGATGAAGCTAGGGAAATTTTCCTCGTAACCTAGACCCAACATAATTTCTTCAGGAGTTAATGCTTCCGAAGAATCCATATGGGTTAAACCAATCATCATCGGAACTTGCGCTTGCTGGCTCATAAAGGTAATAATCTGACGGGCTTGCTCTAAAGAGTTAGGTTGATTAGCAGCAACCAGCACAATATAGGCAGAAGCACCATGAACTAAAATTTCCCACATGAAATCAAAGCGATCTTGACCCGGAGTACCGTAGAGATGTAAGTCAAGATTAGAGTCAAGTACTATTCTGCCAAAATCTAAGGCAACAGTAGTTGTTTCCTTCTGAGCAGATTTTTCATCAGTAATAGGACGTTCTATACTGACGACCTCAATCTCGCTAGCAGTTTGCACAAAAGTCGTCTTGCCAGATCCGAAAGTTCCTGTTATTACTACACGTTTAGTTTCCATACAATTTTGCTCCACAAAAAGTTACTACAATTTTGTTGATTCAAGGATTCAATCACCTTGAGAGAATGCACTTACGAATTCACTCAGATTTTCCTTGGGTAGAGCATTCTTTTCTGGTTATTAAGCGTATTAACAGGAAAAGAATTATGAAATCGCCCTAAGTTACCCCACGCCCTGCCTTAACCAAAACCTTTGTTTTTGTCTGGGCGCTTATTTGTATGTAGGTAGTGCTCCCTGAAACTAAATTTGCACTAGTCCTACTCCTACTCAAGCGTCACTTATTCAGTGCTTACTTTCCTGTTTTAGAATGCGGTTATTTCGATACAAACTGGCACTGTTTGCTTAATCTTCACCTGGGTGATTGATTCTGCTATCAACTGCCAGATGAATTAACTCAAAGCAGGCTTTAGTTCTTCAACAGTGCGTTTGATTTCTAACATCAAAAGTCCCTGCTTAACAGCTTTACTGGCTAGAACCAAGAAAACTGCGTCCTCACCACAACTGGTTAAAATGCTTAAACCTTGGCTTCCTTCAACATAGATGCGATCAATGGAACCTCTGACTAATTCTT
>JBAUJE010000014.1:0-15401 GCA_049683475.1 Coleofasciculaceae cyanobacterium
TCACCGAAAGACTAATTCTTGCCTGTAAGGAGTTACCTAAGGTATGTGAGCATTTCCATATTCCTTTTCAGTCAGGGGATAATGAAATTCTCAAGGCAATGGCGCGGGGTTACACTCACGAAAAATACCGCCGCATTATTAAAACAATTCGTGAGTATATGCCGGATGCTGCTATTAGTGCTGATGCAATTGTTGGTTTTCCTGGTGAAACAGAAGAACAGTTTGAAAATACCCTGAAATTGGTAGAAGATATTGGTTTTGATCAACTCAATACAGCAGCTTATTCCCCAAGACCAGGAACTCCTGCAGCTGTATGGGAAGATCAAATTAGTGAAGAAGTAAAAAGCGATCGCCTGCAACGTCTCAATCGCTTAGTTTCCGTCAAAGCAGCTGAGCGATCGCAGCGTTATTTAGGACGGATTGAAGAGGTATTAGTAGAAGAGACAAATCCCAAAGACCAAACCCAGGTAATGGGACGCACGAGGGGTAATCGTTTGACGTTCTTTACTGGCAATATTGAGGAATTAAAGGGTCAATTAGTAAAGGTGAAGGTGACAGAAGTACGTGCTTTTAGTTTGACTGGTGAAAGAGTTGATGTACCTATCCTAAAAAGATAGGTTTCTCAGACAAAATCAGATACAGTACAGTAACACAGGTAAATATTTAACCAGACATAATAGGTTTTTGCTCAGTCCTCTAAATTTACCAACAAAACCTATTCTTCCAAACTTCTCTCATCTGCCTCAATCAAAACTTCCTGCATAACAGGAGGGAGGTTTTCATTCAAAAGCCCAGAACGGATAAATTCTGCATAGGTATCCGCTTCTATATCTAGCATTCTTTCTTGTACTTGTTCCAAATCGATCATTTTTAGCTGAGGATGCTTGCTGGCTAACTCTTCAATTTCCTCTTTAAGACGTTCGAGTTGCCCTTCTACCAGTTTTGCCTGATAACCTCCATACTCAGTATCAATTTCATCTTTAGCAACTGCCTCTACCAAATAATCTCTGACTCGATTCAGGGCAACACGGCGAGCTCGTGCTTCAGAATATTTTTGACGTAGGGGTTGATCTCCAATTAAATTTAACTTGTCTAGCAAAAAGCGAGTAGTCAAACCCTGAGCAAGTAAGGTGAACAGCACCACACCAAAGACAATATCAATAATATCTTGCCTTGCATCTAAGACAACTGGCACACTCAAAGCTAGAGCAATGGAGACAGAACCGCGCAAACCTCCCCACCACAACACCGTCTGTTTTTGCCAACTAATTTGGGACTCGAATAAACCGTTACTAATTGCCGCTAAGCTGTAAATACTAATTGCTCTTGTTATCAGCACTGCCCCAATTGCTACGACAATTAAGTCTAGATTTTGTCCCAAGTTGATAAAGTTGATTTGATCGCCAATTAAGAGAAAGACGATTGAGTTAACAAAAAAGGCAAGAAAGTCCCAAAATTCCGAGACAATTAGTCTGGTGCGGGGGTTCATGCCAATGCGGGAACCAAAATTGCCCAGAACTAGACCAACTGTTACTACACCAATTACCCCAGAACCTCCAAGTTCTTCAACAATCAAATAGGTGCCATAAGCTGAAACTAAAGTTAGGGATTGTTCAACAAGAGGTAAGTCAAAGCGTTGGGTGAGGAAGGAAATACCGAAACCAACTAAACAGCCAACGCCGATACCAATTCCGACAAAGGCAAAGAAACGGGCAATACTAGTAGAAAGAGCGAATTCCTCAACTCCTAGAGGTAGTCCTACTAATAAAATAAAGGCAACAACCGCCACCCCATCATTAAATAAACTTTCCCCCTCCATCAAAGTTTTTAGGCGTTTGTCAGCACCTAATTCCCGGAACAGAGCAATTACTGAAACTGGATCAGTAGCCGAAAGACTTGCCCCGACTAGCAAAGCCGTTGTTAGCGCTAGTCCAGCCAACTGATTAATCGCTACAGCGATACCCAGTACGGAAATCACCACGCCAACTATTGCAAACAAACTCACCGGAATTAAATCTCGCCTTAAGTCTCGCCAGCGAATATTCCAGGCGGCTTCAAACAGCAAAGGAGGCAGAAAAATTTCCAGAATCAGTTCTGGCGACAAATTAACCAGTCGTACATCGACAAACGCCAAACCTAGTCCAACAATTACCAACAGTAAGGTATAAGGAATTTTGCGGAACCAGGGAACAACACGGGAGAGGGTTGCTACAGTCAAAGAAACAGACAGCACCAGGAGAAATTGCTCCAGGTTTTGTTCGATGACAGCCTCACTGATACTGGACTCTAAGGACATGAGAAAACTTTAGGGCAATTCGCCTTCAAAGATACCAGTTAAGAGACTAGCGGAAAACCTGGCTCAATCTATCTGCCTTTATCTATAGTTTTTTGTCCAAAATCGCTTACTATATTTGGCTGAGGAGGTTCCAGGACTAGCACAGAAGGAACCCGCTTTGGCTCTGCCAGTCGCAGTAATTCATAACCAATGCCTGCCAGTCCAGTCATTAGTCCAGGTGTCTCGACACCCAAAGGAACTCCACAAAGCCAACCATGCTGATTAATGCTTTCAAGGATAATAGCACTGAGGCGATCAACCTGAGTTTTCCATTGGGGTTCATTGAGGGTTAAGCTAGCTTGCAATAACAACTCTAAATTACCCAAGTCCCCGTGGCATAGGGAGTGGTTGCCACCGAATCCATGAGCTAGGGTTGTCTTGAGAGCAGTGTTAATTTCTGAACGGATTTTGGCATCATCTAGATAAGGTAGACAGCGTAACCGAGCCAAGCCAATACCAGGGGCTCCATGACACCAAGCCATCATACAAATATGTTGTTTGTCTTTGCCTTTAAGGACTTGATCGGTTAAATCTCGTAAGTCTGGCCAATTTCCCACTTCAGGGCAGAAGAGACTGCGTTCATACTCCATCGCTGCCATAGCAGTTGTTTGAAAGTGCCTCTTACCTGTCAAAGATGCCAGTTCTAGCAGTGTCCAGGCAATACCCGCCGCACCATGAGAGAACCCCGTCAGAGGATTTATCGCTGAAATGAGTGTATTCCAACCAACACCCTTGTCCATTGTCTGAGCGCGGTTGACAAGTCTATCACCACATTGAATTGCCGCATTAAGAGTGTCCTCAGATGGGACACACTGATACAAGCTCAGTAAACCACTAATGCACCCGGCTGCACCACCAGTAATATCAAGTTGTTCGTCCTTCTCAATCAAATTGGGGAGAAGTTTGACAACCTCTTCTGCCTCAGTGAACAATTCCGATTGCTTCCATAGGCTACCAAGATGCGCTAAGGTGTAAATTGCCCCTCCCCAACCATCAAACACACCAATTGATGGAATGTAAGATTGGCTCTTTTCTACCTGATGTCGAATTGTGGTTAATGCTGCCTTTGCCAGGTTAGTATAGCGTTCCTCCGCTGTCACCTCACCCAAATAAGCCAGGAACAACGTTACTCCCGCTAACCCGTTGTAAAGATCCATGTTCAGTGGAGCGAGAGACCACTTACCTTTAGCTGTGATCTTCAATCCGATCCAAGTAGCATCCTCATCACCTCGCAGCACTAGTTTCTCCAGTCGGTCTCCGACCGATCGCGCAGCGGCTAACAGGCGTTCACGGTTAGCAATGGTTTGTGGTTCGGTGAGCTGATAGGTGGGCTGTTGGACTCGATCTCCCCCCATCGCTAAGGTTGTCAGAGAAGCGCGAATAAACCAGAGTTGTTTTTCCAGGTCTTCTTTACTGAGTTGTTGCACGCGGCGCTGGACAAAGTTGAGGCTAGGTTCCTGGAAAAAATCGGCAATCTGCTCACCCCAACTACTCCACAGAGCGGTTGAATCCGGACGTGTTGTGAATATCGGAATGTCACCGTTGTGTAGGTCTTCTCGTTCAGCCTTGACGAATTGGGCTAGATGAGGACTATCTTCAATATTGACCCAGAGTAGGTCAAACAAACAATCACGCTCCAGAGCATCGCGAAGTACGTCGGGATGGAAGCTCTTACGTTGCAGAACACCGTAAGTCCATGTTGGCCGAAAAATGACTCGCACGGTATCCTCAGCAAATTGAGCCAAAGGTCCGTCCTCTGAAAGCAGTTCATCGCGGTGTTGCAAGAGCAACTGATAAACCTTGGTAAAACCAGTAGCGATCGCTTCTGCGTAGTCGAGAACATCAACTTCGGCACCATTTAGAGTCGGTCGATTCTGACCTCCTGACAGGGTTGCCTGCTTGGAGATAAACTGCATCTCGTCAGTACCAGCCTTCTCCCAATGTGGGATACCATGAGGCATGAGTTGACCAGCTACTGTTGCCAAACCACTGAGGTCGATTCCTTCCGAATCGGCGTTTGACCAAACACGCTGAGGCAATAAACCAATGCTTAAAACCGAGTAATAAAACGTGCTACTGGCCAGATACTCCGCTTGTTTGATCGGTTCTTTTCCTTGAATTTCTGCAATGCGTGGATGAAAAAGTGCTTCTAGGTCTAGCCAAACTGGGTGTTCCCCTTCTGCAATTAGGTTCTCGAAGTGAAAATCCGTTGCCTCCAGCATATACAGCAGCGCCAAGTAGCCACCCTGACGTTGGTAGAACCGCTGAATTTCCTCTACACAAGTGCAGCTGTGCACTGTAATAAATTCGACCCATCCGTAAGTGCCACGCTCAATAATCTTTAGTGTCCGAAATGATGGATGGTTGCCCCGATGGTTAAGCCAGCTTAATAGTTCCTGAAAATGCACATCTACAGACAGGGGTCTTGGCTTGTAGACTACCTGAAAACCAGAGCTGAATTTGGCAATCGTTACAGAATGACCGCCCCGGTGAGAGTCACCTAAATTGGCTTTTACCTCGATAAGTTTACCTGGATCGCAATCTGGGCTGAACTTAGCTCGAATCGCTGTCCAATCTGTACACAGACGATGGAGAAATTCCCGGCTGCAATCAACCCATTGATTAATACAAATTGTCAGTTGGCGAGCTAGGACTGGATACTCCTGTAAAATTGAGAGTGCTACATCGGTCTGGCGTAAGCGTTGTACAAAACTCTGAAATCTTTCTTGGGCTGTTTCTCCTTCCAGAAGACCTTGTAGACGAGCTACATGGAGTTCCAAAACCATGGTAGAGTTCAACATCGAGAGTAGCTGGTTCGGTAGATTCACAAACAGAATCTCTTCAACCGTATTAGGGTCAAAGGGCAGTTGAGAACTCGTTTGACTGAGTACCTGAATTTCCTCATGCAAGCGATCGCAACCTTGAGCAATCAGCGGCGCAATCACATTTAAAAACCCGACAATTTCTGGAGGGCAAAGTTCCTTTTGCAATTGACTCACCTCAAAAGAGGTAGGGCGTGAAAACGCCCGATCAAGTTCCACCAACCAGTCTGGGGGAACTTGATAACGGTCATGTATAAAATCAACTGGCTCACCCAGAATATAGAGAAATTCCTGCTCCGTTATGCCATCCATCGCCAGACGCTGACTAAATTGATCCTCAGTCATGGATGACAGCTTTGAGTGCCAACGCTGCATCCTTCGCTGTGCCAGCTCATAATTTTCTGCAACATTCGGCTTGGTATTCAAGGCTTTCTGTAGTGAAGCAATGCGCTCAGATAATGTGATTGCTTGATACCACTTGGAAGACTTAAAGCATGAGTGATTCATAGTTCTTTACCATCATGCTGGGGTTCCCCTAGTGGAAACCCCATGTACGAAAAATAGCTCACCCTACAATTGCTTTGCTACTGCTAATTATTACTAGGTAATATAGCTATGATTGTGCAGCAATTGCCTTTCGATGTATAAGCCGTGTGGCTAGAGCAACAGGTTTCGCCATTAACAGTCGAGCTGAAGGCAACTAATTGTCCTCCGACTATCTGTCTGGTTACTCCTCCGGTAATAGCTTCTGTCTCTGCATCAGTCAAATCGATCAGCCCAGCCGGATTATTAGGAATTTGTGCCCGTTCCTCCTCACTCAGGCTGTTGCGATACTCTTCATCCTTCCAGGCACGAATAATGTCAATGTTAGACATAGTTTTCCTCCTTGAGATTTCAGATAAATCAAGTCACCTGGAAACAAATTTTTGCTTCCAGTGGAGTTAAGTAGATGTCTTGTCTTGGTAAAACTAGCTCGGTTGCTAGTCAGCATCCAATGTTTAATCAGTCAAAAAGTCAGGTTTTACTCAAAAAGTTACAATACTTAATGCTTTACCTATTTCTTGAAGCCTTAAATTTGGGCGAAGTATTCTTGAATAATGCCCCTCAAAAAATATCCCTGCCCAGAAATCAGAACAAAAGAGAAATGGTAATGCGTCGATTACTCTATGAACCAGCAGGTGTAGCTAAACGTTTCCGCAAAGATTCAGCTCGACGCTGAGCTGTAGTATTATCTGGCTCATACTTGAGAGACTCTTCGTAAACTTCTAAAGCCTGAGAAGTTAATTTCTTTTTTTCGTAGACATGACCTAGATTATTCAGGGCAGTGACATAACTAGGATTTTGCTTGAGAGCTTCCTTATACTGGCGAATAGCAATATCATATTGCTCTTGGGCAAAGTAGGCGTAGCCAAGAGCATTGTGGACTGGGGCTAGGTTTTCTTCTTCGGCATCGACACCTTTTAGTGATTTCTGAAAAAGAACAACCGCCTGAGAGAACATTTTCTTGCTAGCATAAATACTAGCTAACTCGTAATACTCTTGGACTGTTCCTCGCTCTTCTTTAAGCTTCTTTTCTAGCTTAGAGAGGGTGCCTTCTAGTCTACGAGTTCTAAATACTTGGCGAATTACCACAACAGCTGCAACACCAAGAATTGCTAGCAATAGAGATAAATAAATAGTTAGTAGCTTCTGATCCATAGTTTTTGAACTATACGGGGTAAAATCTTTACCTATGGTAAACCCCAAACGGCAGCACGTTGAGCTAACCAACCTTCCTTTCGCCAAGCAGCGATCGCTTCTTCGACTCGGCGATGTAGTTGATTGTACTGTAAGCCTTTCGGCATCACGACAGATAAAGCTTCTCCCGACAACCGCACGGGCAACATCTGATATTCTGGATATTCCTGAACCCAACCGCTGAGAACACTATTATCGGCTGCAAAGGCATCAGCGCTACCATTTTCTAATAGGGTTAGGGCTTCTTGATAAGAATCAACCCCCACAAAATTAGACTCTGGTAATTTGTACTGCACCACAGCAATGGTACTAGAACCATTAAGCACGGCAATTGTCTTACTGCTTAAATGAGCTAAGCGAGTAATCGATTTATCCTTAGTAATTAAGCCAGTACCATCTAGGTAGTAGGGAATACTCAAGTACACCAAGCGAGAACGAGAATCAGTTTCTGTCACCCTGGCGATAGTTAAGTCAACCTCATCTTCTAAAATTAACCTCAGTCGGTCAACATTGCTAACCGGCTGCAAAACCACAGCCTCAGCATCTCCCAACAGTTCTTGGGCTAAACGTCTAGCAATATCAATTTCTAACCCTTGCAGCGTACCATCAGCAGCGCGAAAGCCCAAGGGACGCAAATTATCTTTGACAGCAACTATCAACTTACCCCGTTGCTGAATATCTTCTAAGCTGGCACTCCTAACAGGAGATGGTGTAAAAATCGACACCATCCCCAAGCTAATTGCTAAACCAAAGCCAAATAATCTGTGGCTAAACATTTGTTTAGAAAAGGAGTCAGGAGAATTTAGAATTTAGAATTTAGAATTTAGAATTTAGAATTTAGAATTTAGAATTTCAACTCTTCATCCTTCATTCTGCATTCTGCATTCTTAATTCTTTCTACCCCCATCTCTCCCATCTCTCTACTCTCCAGCCTGCTTAGCAAGTTCGACTACTTTATGGAAACTAGCTGGATCTAGAACTGCCAACTGAGCCAACATTTTGCGGTTGATCTCAATATTGGCTTTTTTCATTTTCCCCATCAGTTGGCTATAGCTCACATCATGCAGCCGTGCTGCTGCATTAATACGAGTAATCCAAAGGCGGCGAAAATCCCGTTTGCGCTTGCGGCGATCGCGGTAGGCGTTGCGTAGCGCCTTCATCACCTGTTGGTTGGCGGTGCGAAACAGCTTTGAGTGGGAACCTCGAAAGCCTTTTGCCAGTTTAAGAATTTTTTTGCGTCGTTTACGGGCGACGTTACCACGTTTTACTCTTGTCATTGTTAGCTACTTTATTGGTTAGTTGTTAGGGAAACACGACGTAAGCATTTATTTAGAAGTCAGGAGTATTGAAAGAGGTGGAGTGATGAGGTTGTGATGAAGCGATGAGGCAGTGAAGTAAAGGCTTATTTCCCTGCTCCCCTGCTCCCTCATCTCCCCTATCTCCCCCATCTTTACTTATAAATAGGGCAGCATCATACGTACATTTTCTGCATCCCGTTCGTCTACTAAGGTTAGTCCTGTTATACGCCGTTTCCGTTTGGAACCTTTGTGCTGTAATAGGTGGTTCTTAAAAGCACTGCGGCGTCTAATCTTACCACTGCCAGTTGCTCTAAAGCGTTTAGCTGCGGCTCTGCGGGTTTTCATTTTAGGCATAGACTCTAAATTAATAAGGACACGATCTATAATTTTAATGCTGTATAGCTTATCTAGGCAAATAATAAAATAACAGAAAATAATAATTTAAGCCAATATTTGACATCGTTCTAGATAGATGCGCGCCACTGTGTCTTCTGGGTTAAGGCAAAGACAGTATTTAAATAGTTGCATGGCCTCTATGGTTGCCAGACTGTTATAGAGTAAGAGAGCTCGTTCAAAGACAGTACGAGTGGATGACTTTCCCTCTCTGATAGCAGGTGGATCAGCATCAAATACCTCAAATACTGAAACCATTTTTGATTTTCCCTTAACTTGCAATCGGTCAATTAAACGCATTGCATACTGGGTTGGATCTTGTAAACGGGCAAAAGTCTGGTGAGAAATTAGTAGTGATACACCAAATTTTTTAGTTAGTCCTTCCAGGCGAGAGGCTAAATTAACGGCATCACTAACGACGGTGCTATCCATGCGTTTGTCCACCCCAACTGTACCTAGCATTAAAGAACCAGTATTAATGCCAACACCAATCTGAAGCCTTTCATAACCAGATTTTTGGCGTTCTTGATTATAGTCAGCCAGTCGCTTGAGCATGGCAATTCCCGCTTTGAGTGCATCGTCAGCCTCACCACTAAACAGGGCCATAATGCCATCGCCAATATATTTATCAATGAACCCCTGATTTTCAATGATGGCGGGATTCATCTGAGATAAATAAGAGTTAATAAATTTAAAATTTTCTGCTGGTGTCATTTTTTCTGAGAGGCTGGTGAAATTGCGAATATCTGCAAATAGCACCGACATTTCCTTTTGTACCTGAGCCCCTAGTTGGACATCAACAATACTTTTTTTATCTAACAGTTGAAGAAATTGACGGGGTACAAAACGCTCATAGGCTTTATTAAGTTGAGCAAGTTTGTTAGTATACTTTTTTCCTTCAGCTTCTGCTTGTTTGCGTTCCCTAATATCTTGAAAGGCAATAATTGCATAGGCAACTTTACCCTGTAGATCAAAAATTGGCGTTCCCCAAACTTCTAAAGGGATAACCTTATCACCTTGACGAATTTCTAGATCATCAGCTGTAGAACTTTCACCTCTTAAGGCTCGCACACTTGGTCTAAGTTCGTGAGGATAAACTTGATCTGTATCAGTAAGATAAACTTGACAAGCCTCTGAGCAAAAATTAGATGTTACTTCTGGTGCTACAACCTTACCTAGTAATTCCCCTGCCTTTTGATTCGCGTAGTAAGGTTTACCCCTAGCGTCTAGCACACATACTCCCACTGGCATTGCTTCGAGGAATTGAGCCATTCTTCTTTGACTTTCACGCTTCTCTTGCTCCGCCTTATTCTGCAACTCAACTTCGAGATTGTCAGAATGTTCAGTAGTAGTTTCAAGCAAAATTTCCAAGTCAACTTTTTCCTGCTTCAACTCTTCAATTTCTTGCTTTAGCTTTTCCACCTCTGCTAAAAGCTGTTTTTGGCAAATATTTTCTTTCAAGCTTAAAGAATGATTTGAAGCCAGAGTAAGTAACTGATTACCAAAGTTTTTCTTAATAAATATAGACTTTGATTTAATTAAATTAGATTTTCTTTTCATAATTAAGTCTAAATTTAGAGCAATTATTCTTGTCTTTATACGACCTAACTCAATAATCAATTAAATTAATTTTTATTAAACAAACTACTCCCATTCCAGGTTAAGAGAAGGCATGAGTCTTTGTAAATTTTTCAGAGATTTCCCTTGCCAAGGAATATCCTTAGAACCTTTAACTATCATCTGAATATTTTTTTTCTGGCGCACCTTGATTACAAATTTTGAGAGAACATTAATGCCTGAGCTGTTTAGAAACTCAAGCTCTTTTAAGTTAAGAGTAATAGTTGATGGCTGTTGCTCTGCTATATCATTAAGTAACTGCACAATAGGTTTGTATCCATCCATTCCACTTAAGCGGAGTGAGCCTTTGCAAATCACTGTTGTCGTTTCCTGATCGTAAAATATGCTGTAATCTTCCGTATTAATTTTCATGTTAATTATTGGTTAATGGTCAGTACGAGTGATTAATGCTTTCAAGAAAATACTGCTCTGAGAGCTTGTCTCTGGGGGATAAATATAGTTAGTTTACCTCAATGATTTTTGTCTAAATTTATCCTTGATTTTTTCTTGTCTATACTTCTAACTGAACCATAGTAGTTACAGAAACTACCTCCGGATTTTTTTGAACAGTTTCAAATTTCCAGCCGATTTTAGTCATGTAGTCACTCATCATTGTCAGAAACCCTAACTGCGAAGCTTCACTTACATCATTTTCAGCATTTTGCTCTAGCCTTTTAATGTACAACTCCTGGGGGTCAACAGTAGTTAATTCTTTGATAATCTCTTGGAACTGCGGAACATTTACTGCTTTGATACTATTAGTAGTAATGAATATGACTCTGTCATCATGCAATTGCAGTCCTAAGCTAATTGGACAGTCAGAGTTGTAATCATTGAACTTCATTGCATTTTCAATTAACTCATTAGCGATGTAACTAACCGCACTTTTAATTTCCATTTGTTTTTTACTTGTACTTTCTAACAAATTGGACTCGTCCGAAGAGGCATCTTCCTCTAGTCCAGCAAAGAAAGTAGTTAAATAATTAGCTAAAAAGTCTGCTGACAAACTATTGTTGCGCCATCGCTGTTCGAGTGGAATGGTGCTGGGAGAAAATCCTATGATTAAATATTCCTGACCGTCGGATAAATCTTCGATGAAGTCTCCGAATATTTGAGTCATGTTAGTTTTGTCGTTAGTAACTTTATTTGCTGTCAATAACCATTGACTATTTTTGCTTAAGCACCAGCAATGTGATGTCATCGTAGACCTTTTGTTCGCCGATATGATGCAAAACTTCATCGATTACAGCTTGCTTGATTTGCTCAGCACAGAGGTGTCTATTAAGTTTAACTGAATCAGACAGTTGCTCGATACCATATTGCGCTCCTGCTAGATTGGCAGCTTCTGTAATGCCATCGGTATAGAGTACCACCACATCGCCTTGGTTCAATTGCACCCTAGCTTCCCCAACAAAATTGGCAATGTCTGGCTCTAAACCAATAGGGAAACCTAAATCGATAGTGTCTATCCTCTCGATTGTGCCATCAGAGCGCACGACAATCATCTCTTCGTGTTGCCCACTCAAGTACAATTGACCCCCTTGGTAGTCAAGCAAGGATAGAGTCAGGTTTTTTTGAGAACCCATACGTTGCACATTGTCATAAATTACCTGATTGACTACATTTAAGAATCTAACTGGGTCAGTTTCTTGGTTAGCTAGTAAGGTACGCACCGCTGTTTGCAGCATAATCATTAATACGCCGCTTTCTAGCCCGTGTCCGGTAACATCACCGATAGCAATCTTGACTTGATCTTGGTGTTTAAGTACGTCGTAGTAGTCACCCCCTACTTCTGTAGCCGGTTCCATAAAACCAGCAATTTCTAACCCTGGAATTTTAGTAAGTTCCTCCTCCTTCGGTAAGATCATCTTTTGTAGTTGACGAGCAATTTCTAACTCAGCCCTCATCTGGGAATTGAGCTGTTTAGTCTGGAGATTGCGTTTAACTGACATTGAGAGGTAGATGACCAAGCAGCTAGTGGAGAGTAAGCCAAGGGCGAAGGTAGTAGCTAAGCGGGTGGCGATCGCTCTGCCAATTGGTCTAGGTACTAGTAAGATAGACCATTCCCGATCAGCGACGTTGAGAGTACGAATACAAACCGTTCCATCCTCACTGTAGGGACAGTATTTAGAACTTTGCCCTAACTCGGCTATGCTAATTATTGATTTTCCTTGTGGGTACTCAGTTACTACTTTTTTGCTGCGATGCTCGTAGGAAATCAAAAATCTCGGACTAAGTTTATCTAATCCTTTATTCAGGGCAGAGTTGAGCTGATCGATAGGTAGGTCATACAAGTAAAGATCAAACTCATCCCTGTGTACAGATTTAAGGGATATTTTAAGTAAATTTTGAATATTATAAACAGCGTATACCATACCTTGCAAGGACTGCTGCTGATTTGGCCCACTCTCCGATTGCTTTGAGCCAGTAATAGCATGGTATGTAACAAAAGCCGAACCCCTATTACTCCCTAGGGAAAAAGGCTGACTAGCAACCATGACCCTAAATTTTTGAGCCTTCTCAATAGCAAGCCTCTGTTGTAATTCTGAGGCTTGGTCGTAACCAAGTAAAGGCTCAACAGATTGATTCACCTTGATATAGGTGCTAGGAAAATATTGGGGACGAGATACAGCCGGAACCACCTCACCAGCCTGATTGCGCTCTAGGATTTGAAAATTGGGTAACCCATGTTCACTCATTGCTTGCTCATAAGCAATACGCTGCTTTGCCAAAACCTGTTTTGCCCAACCTAACTCTAGAACAGCTGGGTAGCGATTACCTTCTAGAAGCGTTTGAGAAAACTCAGCAAATTCTTCCCTATTCACCTGCTGAGAGCTTTTATAAAGGGCGCTCAATCCTCGGCAAACTTGCAAGTATTGGTCAATCTGTTGCTGCAAAGCTAGGGCTAGGTTATCAGCTTTTTGAGGAAACTGCTCTTTGGTACGAGTTTCTTCCCATTCGTAGACCATCCAAGTAGCAAGTACCGATAGTCCCACTCCCAAAATCAAACTCAGCCAGACGGGAAGGTAAGGAGGGTAATCAAGTTTAACCCCAGGCTGAAGTAATTTGGATTGGAAGAGATCCAAATCAGGTGAACGGAAATTTTTATTGAGAGCAGGAACTTTTCTAGAAAGTCTTGCCACCCAGCCATTGAGATATCTGATTGACATGGTCTACCAGTACTACTTAAGATCGACAGGCTGCTTTTGTGTCCATCTACTTCTGTTTGAGTACCAACAAAGTGACGTCATCTAAGAGTTTGTGTTCACTAATATGTTGTCGCAGGTCTTCAATTACAGCTTGCTTAATTTCTAGAGCAGAACTTTGTCTGTTTCGTTTAACTACTTGAGTTAAACGCTTAATTCCGTATTGCACCCTTTGCAAATTTTCTGCTTCCGTAATCCCATCGGTGTAGAATACCACCACATCCCCTAGTTGCAAATTCACCCTTGTTTCATTCACAAAATCGCTAATGTCTGGCTCTAAACCAACCGGAAAGCCTAAATCAATCGTGTCTATCCGCTCAATCCTACCACTGGTGCGTACTACAATTACCTCTTCATGTTGCCCACTTAAACGTAGTTGACCTTGTTGGTAATCAAGTAGTGAGAGGGTCAGATTTTTTTCAGAACCGATGCGTTGGACGTTCTCGTAAATTGTTCGGTTAAGTATACTCAAAAACTTAACCGGGTCGCTTTCTTGAGCAGTTAGGAGAGTCCGCACCGCTGTTTGCACCATAATCATCAACACACAACTTTCTAGTCCGTGGCCTGTGACATCACCAATGCCAATTTTGACTCGACCATTTTCAATCAGCACGTCGTAATAATCCCCACCTACTTCTTCGGCTGGTTCCATAAAACCAGCAATTTCTAAGCTAGGAATTTGACTGAGTTCTTCCTCTTTGGGTAAAAGCATTTGTTGCAGTCGGCGAGTCACTTCTAGTTCAGCAGTAAGGCGTAGATTTTCCGCTTGCAGACGCTGATTGAGTAAAGTAATTTCTTGATTAGCCTTGGCGATGGCAATTTCTGCCTGTTTGCGTTGGGAGATATCGCGAAAGGTACTGGTGTAGAAGCTACCACCGCGAAACTTAGCTTCGGTTACGGTAGCTTCTAGAGGAAATCTCGAACCATCAATACGACGACCAACTAATTCATGCCGTCCCACTTGCAACAACAAGTCGAGTAAAGCATCTCCGTTACCATCATTACTAGTTTGCCAATCCAGTAGCATCAGGACAGACATCCCCACTAACTGTTGGCCCGAATAGCCAAAAATTTTCTCTGCACTGGGATTAGCGGTGAGGATTTCTAGTTGAGGTTGGGTAAAGGTGATAATGGCATCCGTTGCAGTTTTGACAATACCATCAGTCACCATTACCGCTTCTTGGAGAGCATCAATCACCTGGTTATAGCGTTCAGCAATTAGACCAACTTCTGTAAATGGTTCTACTGGTACCCGCAGACTCAAATCCTTAGTTTGTGTCTGGGAGTCCATCGCTTTGAAGAGTTCATAGATTTCCGTTTTGGCTCGATGCTGAGAAACGTTAAGACCAACCTTTTCTTCTTCTGCAGTGACGCGCAAGGGGAAAAAACGGCTAGTTAGATATAGTACTAGCAAGCTGATACCAAATGCCCAGAGAAAACAGACCCCAATTCCTAGTAGTTGCACCAATAGTTGGTTAGTTTTTGTTAGACCAGTTGAGAGCAATTCTGGATCACCGAACAAAGCAACCGCCAAGATACCCCAAACGCCTCCTCCGGCGTGAACTGCTACGGCATCAACGGCATCATCAATGCGCCAACGCTCTAACCAATAGACTGTTAACATCATCACAGCCCCACCAATCGCTCCAATTAAGGCTGCTTTCGGGGTACTTACAACATGACAGCAAGCTGTAACCGATACTAGTCCCACAATCGAGCCGTTGATCAGCAATTCCGCTTCTGGGATTTTACGCTGCCTCCAACCTAGGACAAGGGTAGTTACCATCCCTGTCACCCCACCAATGACTGTATGTACAATAATTTCAGGAACTTGCTCATTGAAAGCTAGGGTGCTGCCGCCATTAAAACCCAACCAACCAATCCAGAGCAACATAGCCCCCAAGACAGACAGGGAAAGGTTGGAACCGTGGATTTTTAGTGGCGGTCCTTGCCTAGGAAATCGACCTGTACGGGGCCCAATTACAAATAAGGC
>JBAUJE010000015.1:0-2622 GCA_049683475.1 Coleofasciculaceae cyanobacterium
AGATTACTGTTGCTGAGTTAGAAAAAATTTGGCAACCCCAAGCTCAGGGAAAAATCACCAACTGGAATCAGGTTAAAGCATCTTGGCCAGACAAACCCCTCAATCTCTATGGACCAGGAACAGACTCCGGTACCTATGACTACTTTACAGAAGCAGTCGTCGGTAAAGAAGGAGCAAGCCGCAGTGACTACGTAGCGAGTGAAGATGATGACCTGTTGGTGCAAGAAGTAAGTAAAAACCCCAACGCATTAGGTTACTTCGGTTTATCTTACTACGAATCTAACCCAGGTCAGATGAAACCTTTAGCAGTAGATAGTGGCAATGGTGCTGTTTTACCTTCATCAGAAACTGTTGGGATAGGTAAATATCAACCCCTTTCCCGTCCACTATTTATCTACATTAACCTTGCCTCTGCCCAAAATAATCCAGCAGTTAGGGAATTTATCTACTACTACCTAGAAAGAGCACCAGAAATAGTTACGCAAGTAGGTTATATACCCTTACCGGAGGAAGCCTACCGCCTGGACAAAATTCATTACAACAAAGGTAAAGTAGGCACCGTCTTTAAGGGTAAATCTCAGTTTGACCTAACTATTGATGACATGTTACGTCAACAAGCTGAATACTAAGTTAGATTTTTAGCTCTTCTGAATCTACCAAACTAAATTTATGAACCCGGACAAACCCCAATCTGCCGCTTCCCGTCCTCAAGCTGGCAGTAATCTCAGTTTTTTTGAAAAATATCTCACTCTTTGGGTATTTCTCTGCATTCTCGCAGGTATTGCCCTGGGTCGGCTATTTCCTGATATTGCAGTTGCTCTCGATGCGATGAGCTTCTATCAGGTATCGATCCCCATTGCTATCTGTCTATTTTTCATGATGTATCCCATCATGGTAAAAATTGACTTCAGTCAAGCGGCGAGGGCAGTTCGAGCACCGAAACCAGTAATTCTTACCCTAGTGGTCAACTGGTTGATCAAGCCTTTCACTATGGTGGCGTTTGCCCAGTTTTTTCTCGGTTGGTTATTTGCTCCCTTACTCTCCGGTACAGAAATAATTCGGGGTGCAGAAGTAACCTTGGCCAACTCCTACCTTGCTGGTGCTATTTTATTGGGAATTGCTCCCTGTACAGCAATGGTACTGATGTGGGGGTATCTCTCCTACAGTAATCAAGGACACACCTTAGTCATGGTAGCAGTCAATTCTCTGGCCATGCTATTTTTGTATGCCCCCTTAGGTAGATGGTTGCTCTCAGCCAATAATTTAATTGTGCCTTGGCAAACCATTGTTTTATCGGTGCTAATTTACGTGGGTTTGCCCTTAGCTGCTGGGATGTACAGCCGTTACTGGATTTTAAAATACAAAGGAAAAAGGTGGTTTGAGAGAAAGTTTCTTAAATACCTTTCTCCCATCTCTATTACGGCCCTTTTAATCACCCTGGTACTACTTTTTGCCTTCAAAGGGGAACTAATTGTTAATAATCCCC
This sequence comes from Coleofasciculaceae cyanobacterium, assembly GCA_049683475.1. Taxonomy (GTDB): domain Bacteria; phylum Cyanobacteriota; class Cyanobacteriia; order Cyanobacteriales; family Coleofasciculaceae; genus JBAUJE01. Next base: position 1,487 of record JBAUJE010000015.1, read on the forward strand.
TGCACATTTTGCTGATTGCAGTACCACTGTTTATCCAAACTAACTTTATCTTTCTAATTACTTACGTAGCCGCCTTGAAGCTGAACTTGGACTACGAAGATGCAGCACCAGCAGCTTTAATTGGCGCTAGTAATCATTTTGAAGTTGCGATCGCCACAGCCGTAATGCTATTTGGCCTTAATTCGGGCGCAGCCTTAGCAACAGTCGTAGGGGTGTTAATTGAAGTGCCAGTAATGTTAATGCTGGTGGAAGTTTGTAAACACACAGCGAGTTGGTTCCCCCGTCAACCGGAAAAGGCTACACTTTGCGATCCTCGCATTCCTAATTGTTGCCTTTAACTGATTTATAGCGGTTCTTAATTGAGTGGGGTACGAATTTTTGGGTTTTAGGGAGTAGGGAACGGGGAACAGGGAATAGAGAATAGAGTTCTATTTTTTCCCATCTCCCTCATCTCCCCTATCTCCCCAATCTCCCACATCTCCCTCATCTCCCAACTTTCGACTACTGAAAAAGCTTAATTCAATCCAGAATATAAAACATGAAAAATTTTGACCACAAACCACGCATTCTTTTCTTGTACGGTTCCTTGCGCGAACGTTCCTATAGTCGTCTCTTAGCGGAAGAAGCGGCCCGTATTATTGAAGATATGGGTGCAGAGGTACGCTTTTTTCATTCCCATGATTTGCCCATTAAAGGTAGTGTCGAAGAAACCCATCCCAAGGTGCAAGAATTGCGGGAGCTAAGCCAATGGTCTGAGGGGCAAGTTTGGTCAAGTCCGGAGATGCACGGCAATGTTAGCGGCATTATGAAAAACCAAATTGATTGGATTCCCTTAAAGACAGGTTCTATTAGACCAACTCAAGGTAGAACCTTGGCTGTTATGCAAGTTTGTGGCGGTTCACAATCTTTTAATTCTGTTAATACCCTGCGAATTCTTGGTCGCTGGATGAGGATGTTTACCATACCTAATCAGTCATCGGTTGCTAAAGCTTACCAGGAGTTTAATGACGACGGAACGATGAAAGACTCTCCTTACCGTGACCGTGTAGTTGATGTGATGGAGGAGCTTTATAAGTTTACTTTGCTCTTACGTGACAAGACCGATTATCTTACAGACCGTTATAGTGAGCGCAAGG
>JBAUJE010000016.1:0-2417 GCA_049683475.1 Coleofasciculaceae cyanobacterium
GAAGTAGAGAACTACCCATTTGCCTTGATAACCCTCTTATGTCACTTTCCGAGATAGAATAAAAATAAATAAGAACTATCAAGGGGTGCGAATAGAGGAGGGGAGATGGATGTAGAACTACAGATACAGAGACATTTGGCTAGGGATGCACGACCAACAGTAGGCTTCATCGACAACTATTGTAGTCACTATAAAAGTATATTTCCCGAAGTAAGAAGCTACGAATGTTTCAAATATTTACACCTAGGAATGCTCTCAGCAATAAAAAGGAAATCATTGCCAGAGATAGCTAATGTTGTAGGAATAAACTCAACCCAATCATTACATCATTTCATAGCGCAATCCCCCTGGTCAGTAGAAGAATTAAGAAAACTAAGACTATCAAGAATACTTTGCTTGTTAAAGGGCAACTCAATCATCGTAGTAGTAGATGAAACAGGGGATAGGAAAAAGGGCAAGACAACAGATTATGTAGCGAGACAATATTTAGGCAGTGTCGGTAAAGTAGACCGAGGTATAGTCACAGTAAATGCTTATGGAATATATCTTGGTATCACTTTCCCCTTAATTTTTAAAATCTTTAAACCGAAAGGCACATTGAAGCCTAATGACGAATACAAAACGAAAATTGCTATAGCAACAGAGATTATTGATGAACTCGTGGAGTTAGGGTTCAAAATTGAATTAGTATTAGGAGATAGTCTCTACGGGGAAGCTAACTCATTCCTGAGAAGATTAGACGAATACAGCTTACCCTTCGCTGTAGCAATAAGAAGTAATCATAGCGAGTGGATGCCAGCGAATCAGAGGGTTAGAGCCAACAAGTGGCATCAATTCGAGAGAACATTTAGTAATGACACCTCAGAAACTAGATACATCAGAGAAATTATCTTTGGCAAAAAAAGAAAGAGAACATCTTGGGAAATAACTACAGACCCAGAAACAATGCCCCCAAACTCAACATCCTTTGTTATGACCAATATTCAAGGCAAGGTTAAGAAGAGATTGGGTAATTTTTACGGTTTAAGAACCTGGGTAGAATATGGCTTCAGGCAATGTAAACAAGAATTAGGTTGGACTGAGTACCGTTTCACTAAATACCGAGAAATACAGAGATGGTGGGAAGTTATCTTTTCGGCTTATTTAATGATAGGTATCAACGCCCTATCCCGGAAATCTTTTAAGCAACCTCCTCAAGACAATAATGAAACAGAAAATCAAAATGTCATCTTCTCTAGCCATACACAGTGGGACATGGAAAAGGGCTGGAAAAATACTCTAAACAATCTCCGTTTAATTATTCAACCAACGATAGTATTGTGGTTGATTTGGCCTTGGTTAGAAGTGTTTCCTAATCACAATTTATTGCTGGGATTGCACAATTTAATCGGAGTGATGAATCAATTTTCATCTTATTATCCCGACGGATAACTGCGTTTTTTTCTTACTTGTTTGTTTCGGAGAGTGACAGAAGAGGGATAAAAGGCGAAATCACCAGGATTGGCCTTACATCATCTCGGTTAAATAATTCTGGTTTTAAATGGTAGCTTAAATCTTCTATATTGATTTGACCGCTATTCAATAAGAGCAAATCATCTGAGGTCAAATAGAATAAATCAATTTCCTCTACTTTGATTTTTTCCATTTTTTTATTTGGTAGTCCTAAAGATGTAAGGGTAAGAGAGGACGCAGCAATAGATGAGTAGAACAATTCTCTGTACCACCAAAAGCAAGAGAAACATTCACCACAAAAAGTATCCTCCTTAGCTGATGTCCTCCTCCGATAGTCACACTCAATCAGTTACAAACCAGCAGAAATTGAACTGAACACTAAACACTCAGCTTTCTTCCCTTAATTTTCATCCCTTACCCCCTCACAATGAAGGTGAATCTCAAATTTCTGCCACCGAATCACCTTTGAGTACCAAAATCCTACTTGGTGTTGCGATAGCAAACGGACAAAAAACAGCGCTGCTCGTATAATGAATGCTTTGCTCGCATGAGTAACCATCGTTATCCAGATAACTGGAAAGAAATTGCCACAGCTATTAAAGAAACTGCTAACTGGAAATGTAGCAAATGCCACAGACAATGTTTAAAACCAGGAACGAAAACTGAACTATCTTGTTCGGAGCGGATCGCCTATACTTTAACAGTACATCACTGGAACAGAAACCCCGGTGATAACCGAACTGAGAATTTAGTGGCGTTATGTACGGGCTGTCACCTTTTTTATCATCAAGGTGGCAAATCTAATACTTCACCTGGACAATTAGAACTATTTTAATTTGAGAAATGAAGGTTTATTATTGAACACGCAGAATTTGCTCTACAAAACCCCCTCATTGGGAATACCTTACCATAAGCTTTTAGTCGCGATTATCCTTAATGGCTTTAAGTACAGCAATACTCAAAAT
>JBAUJE010000017.1:0-3329 GCA_049683475.1 Coleofasciculaceae cyanobacterium
AAGGTAGTTCTTAACTCCTCAGTAACAAGGATACGATTATCTTCAATTAAACCTTGGGCAATTAAATCGATTACAGATAAAAGTAATATGGGCTGATAGAGGGCTTCGCCCCGTTCCTGGTTACTATTTACATTAAGTTCAGAAAAAGCTTGGCAATAAGAAGCTAAATTACGCTGACTTTCTGACTCACCTCTTTGACTCACTTCTCCCTCCCCTTTAAAACCGAACCCTTCTCTAATTACTCCTCCTGCACACTTAACGGTAAACCCAAACCCATCTTTAAATAACTACTCACCCGACTAACACCCCTTCGAGACTGAGAAATCCGCCTCTGCCACTCAACATTAGAACGTGACCAATCAATTTCTGCCAGTCTCTTTAGATACTCTGCCCAATCTTGCGGATAAATCGATATCAAAATGGCCCCTATTTCCCCCAAACTAGTCAAAACGGTGCGATCGCAGTGTACATAATTCAGCCGTACTTCCCCTGCACTCACCTTTTTCTCTAAAACCTGTTCCCACTCCGGTAGATAACTGCTAACCGTTTGCCAATATTTAACAGCTAACTCAACTTGTCCAGAAAATAGATCATCTTTTCCAGCTTTAGCAGAAACACCCTTCCTGTTGTGATGAGAGGTATTTAAATGATTAACCAATAGGGCAAGAGTTGCCTGATAAATATTGCCAAGGGTAAATAGCTTACCAGAACGACTAGGCAAACTACTACGCTCTAAATCTGTCAGCCCCCGAAAAACCCTAACCTGTTTAATTACCTCCTTAACTAGCTTTGCCCTCTCATCCCGGTAATCATAAAGAATATTTAACGAATTATCCGATCTGACACTGTAACGGTTAAGGTCAGAAAACATCTGTTGCGATCGCTCTAAACCAATATCCCAGAAAAAAATAACCGCTACCGCTTCATAACCTAACTCCGGATTCTGCTTCAGCGCTAATTCCAAAGCTGCCTTGCGATGTTGTCCATCTTGAATAGAAAATCGCGCATCCATCGGCACTCTTAACCGCCCAATTTTTCGCCCTTCCCCTTCTGTACCAATGGGTTCAAACTTAAGATAAACATCAGCATCAATAGAGGCAGTAATTGCTGAGAAAATATAATCCTGAGGATTGTTCAGAATATAGTGGGCAATTTCCTGTACACGAGTTCTGTTAAGCGATCGCCCCGCCCTCATTTCTGCTGGTATTTCCTCTTCTCTCGCAAACAGCTTGGGCAAAAGTCGTACCGGAAACATTGAAACATAGTATTCTCGCCCTGACTGAATCCCTCGAATAACTGGCAATACGTACTCGAAGGAAGGAATAAGCATAAATACTTAGCCTTTTTGCTAAACCTATTTTAAGTATCTCATATACCCCTAGTTTTTAAAAACCAAAATTGACAGTAATTTATATACTTGGTAGTTTTTAAAAGCCATTTTTTAACCAACCCCCACCATGAACTCCCCCAGCGACTCCCCAGAAGACCTTGCCAGTCAAATATTAGAGAGGGAAAACCAGGAAAAACAAGCCCTAGCCCTACTCCTCGACCGCTATTTATCTCGTAACGACCAAATTCTGGTACAAAAAATTGAGATGGGGGGTTCAGAGGCTTATCTAGGTTCCGTCACCCTGGAATGGTTTGCCAGTCGGGTACGCTTCGCCTCCCGTTTGCCCCTCTTCCGGGAAAAATTCAACCCCGACACCGATAACCTCGAAATTGATGCCGAAACCATCGAAGATATTCAGCAACGTCCTCTAGATTGGTCACGTCAAGCCCCCTTGGCCCAATATTTAGCAGTACGGAAGAACCACAAATTTCCACCAGTACTAGTAGTTATTAGTCAACCTTGGGTAGATAATCCCAAAGCTGCGGAGTGGGATAAAAAGGGACGGGCCAAGCAATCTGCTGCTGAATTTACCTCCTTGGATCAAAATGCTAAAGTTGGTTTACTTAACATTGCCGAAGACATAACCATTTTTGCCCTAGATGGTCAACATCGCCTCATGGGAGTGCAGGGTTTGATGGAATTAATCCAAACGGGCAAACTCCAGCGTTATAAAAAAGATAAAAAACCTTTAGGGGCATTCATTAAAGTTGAAGACCTGAGAAAAGAGTACCAATTAGAACCTACCTATTTACAAAACTTAGCCAAGGAAAAAATTGGCATTGAATTTATCTCTGCTGTGGTAGCTGGGGAGACTCGTGAACAGGCTAGACGGAGAGTTAGGTCTGTTTTCGTTCACGTTAACTTAATGGCAGTACCCCTCAGCAAAGGTCAGTTAGCCCAACTAGATGAAGATAATGGTTTTGCCATTGTCGCCAGAAAAATTGCCGTCACCCATCCCCTCCTTAAAGACAAAAAAGGTCGCAATCCCCGTGTTAATTGGAATAGTGCCACTGTTGCTGCTAAATCAACAGTTTTAACCACCCTTCAAGCGCTGAAAGACATGTCAGTGCGCTATTTAGAATATAAATTTCCTCAATGGAAATCTGCCAATAATAAAAATCTTATCCCCATGCGCCCTGACGACGAGGAATTAGAAGCAGGAATTAAAACATTTAAGGAATTTTTTGATTATTTATCTAGCTTACCAAGTTATCAAAAGTTAGAAAATGGAGCAGAAACTTTTCAACTAAGACGTTTTAGCCACGAAAAAATACCCGGTGAAGGCAATCTCTTATTCCGTCCTGTAGGGCAAGTTGCCTTTGCCCATGCTTTGGGAGTTTTGGTTTTTAAGAAAGGTTTTTCCCTGGAAACTATCTTTGAAAAATTACAACAATATGATGCAGAAGGGGGTTTTAGTTATATGGATTCCACCCAATCTCCTTGGTTTGGCATATTATATGACCCGAACCGGAGACGGGTACTAGTGGCAGGAAGGGATTTAGCCGCTAAATTAATAGTCTATATCTTGGCTGGTACTGACGACAGGATTGAAAAGGCAGAATTACGTATGGCGGTGGCAGATGCGAGAACTGTAGGGAAAAATCAAGCCATTAGTTTCGAGGGTAAGTTCGTTAAACCGAAGGAGGTGGGATTACCGGATATTTTTTAGAGAATTAGAGCGTTTCTTACTGTCTTGAGTAAATCTAACTTTCTTCCCTATTCCCTATTCCCTATTCCCTGTTTTAAAGAAACAAACTCAAGTCAAAATCATCTTCTGGCGATTCTTGCTTAAATCTCTCGGAAGAAAGAATCAACAAAAGTCGCTCTGTATAATCGACTGCACCCCTTAACTCATCGCGCAAAATTTCTAGACCTCCGTTAGCATATTCTTCAAAAATTTGTTGCCTTTTTTCTTCAGAATTTGGCTCAGTAGGGGAGA
>JBAUJE010000018.1:0-1738 GCA_049683475.1 Coleofasciculaceae cyanobacterium
GTTCTGCCCTAATTTCTGGCAAATTTCTAGGAAATTGAGATATCTAACAGGATGTCCATTAAGAAACCTGCTAACAAGATCTCTCGATATTCCCAACTCATCAGCCAAATCCTGCTGGCGTGGAAAGCCGTTACGCAAAAGGGCTGCTTTTGCTTTATCAATATATCCTGGAGCAACCCTAAGCGATCGCGGCATGGTTCATCTTCTGATGCTGACGTTCCTCATGTAGGTTTTGTGTCGGACTTTTGTCAGAAACCAAATCAAGCATAACTCTGACACCTACTCCGACAGCCGCAGAGTTTGATGAAAATATCGAACTCGAAAGGCAAGTAAGTATGTCAAGTTTAGAAGCTATCAAACTCATCCTAGAAATCACTGCAATTTTTCTCACCTTTCCAGAGTATGCCCCCCTATTAGCTTTTGTTGTTACTATCGGGGCTGTCTACTCCCTACTCAAGGGCAAGAAAAAGAAGAAAGATTTGCCAATTACCAATTTATCTGAAATCAAAGAGCAATGCCCAGTTTCCCAAGAGCCTACCTCAGCCAAAACTCCACCTAAAACTAAATAGGTATTTAATTCGACTATGAGGACAGATGGGGAGAGAGTTTTTTGCAAACATACCAAATATACTTCGTTAAATGTGCATTAGCTGATGGACGAGTGATCACAATAATCGCCATGGAATCATATTAAGTCCGTCCAATTGCCTATAATAAAAACTTCTCCCCGTCACCCCATCTCCCCGTCACCCCGTCACCCCATCTCCCCGTCACCCCGTCAGTCCTAACAACAAATATCTCTTGTCTCTCTCCCAGAGATGTTTGCTAACATGAAAGTGCTGATGAAATGCCTTAAATTCTGGAAGATTGGTTGTTTTTTCAGAATAGGCGGGTAGTCAGTAAACAAATAATTAAAGCTTTTAGAGGCTGCTCACTCAAAGCTAGCCAAGAAAATCAGAGCAATAAATAACCTACTTCTGACGAGGAGAAGGTAGATAAAATGAAAATAGCAACTTTGACAACCACGGCTATAACAGCAACAATACTCCTAAATCCCCTCCTCTGGGTGAACTCAGTTCTAGCAGGAGGTTGTCTGGGAAACCAAGAACTCCTAATTTGTGTAGGGAATGATGGTAGCCCTATCGAGGGAACACGAGAGCAAAGGCTGCGACAGCTGCGCTTAGACTACTACGACGAAATTAACGGTATTTATCAAGAAGTTTTAGGGCGGAATGTCGATCCCCAGGGATTTAGAACCTGGTCTAGAGCATTGAGAAGAAATCACAGACTTAGAGATGTACGCCGTAAGGTAGCCCGCAGCAGGGAAGGGGAAACTGTTATAAATCAGATTTATAGAGAAGTGCTAGGTCGCAACGTTGATCCCGATGGTCTAAGGACTTACACGGGACAGCTAGCAAGCGGCTGGTCAATACAAGATGTGCGTCGGGATATCCGAGAGAGTGATGAAGCTAGAAATCTAAGATTAAGAGGATTATAAATTACTTAGTCCTTGTATTAAGCCACGACAAACACCTGTTAGAAAGTCTAAATCGAGGGTATCAATAGTATCACTTGCCTGATGGTAGTGGGGATTACGCATAAAGGCTGTATCTGTTACCATCAGCGCTGGATATCCTCTATCCCAGAAAGGGGAGTGATCACTTAATCTGGTTTGAGGAACGATTATTCCTCTATTGGGTACAGGTAACCATTCACAGGGAGTTCTGGTTTTACGAAT
>JBAUJE010000019.1:0-2174 GCA_049683475.1 Coleofasciculaceae cyanobacterium
GGAGAACAGGAGCTAGAATTTATACTAAAACAAACTCTATCAGCAATTGATGTGGGAGTTATTAACTGGTCTAAAGTTATTAAGCAGATGAGTGGTTTATCTGCTGCTCAAGCAGTTAGGGTAGCACAAGATGCCGCTAAGCGATCGATTCTTGAGCGAGAGGGATTAGTGATTCAGGAACACCTAGAAGAAGCTATAGTCGCTATTGATAACCCCAGTTGACCAAAAAATATGGGATTCAAGCCCCGTCCTTCATAGATTGGGAATCCTCGTGCGTTCACGCCGAGGAGGATGTCAACGCCACTGCATCGAGTTGGACTCTTAGCAAAACCAGGTGTCTAACGGTTGGACACCTAGTTAAGGTAGAATACTCGTACAAACATCCTTAGAATAGTCGTACAGACATAGGGGGGAGCGTGACTAATAGAGTAGCAAGAAGAGCGTTTCAGTCTTTGATAGATAAGGGAGTCGAAGAACCTTCTTGGCAGGACTGGGAATGGGCAACAGAAGAAGAAGTGGATAATGCTCCAGTCAAACCTAAGGGGTTGATTAAAGCGTGCAAAAACAATAAATATGTGGTTCAGTTCTTCAGCCATTTTATTAGTGAAATTGGTGTAGTTGACAGGATAATTATCAAGAGAAATGATGGTAAGGCGATTTGCCCTTGGAGAGATAAGCAAAGAATTAAAAATGAAGTGTGTGCTAATGGGGCAAAGCGATTTGCTGTAGAAGTTTTTCCGCCAGCCGATGATTTGATAAATGATGCAAATTGCTATCATTTGTGGGTTTTTCCTGCTGGATACGGGCTTCCCTATGATTTGAAGAAAATAGGCTACTAAGCACAAAAAGAGCATGAGCATGATAATAAGTCAACAAAACAAAAAAAATCCACTCACTGAAATATTCTTTTCTCAAATTGAGCAGTATAGGAAAGATTGCGGTGGAACTTGGTATCGCCTGGAGCGTAAACTGCTAGGTATTTCCCTAATCTATTGGGTGTGGGAAAGCTACGAGCTAGACGACAGGGAGGAACTTCTTTCCCTTGAGGAGTGGATTTGATTCGCTGCAATGTAGTTTTTGGGTGTCTAACGGTTAGACACCTAGCGCCATCAAGCTGGCAGTATCCCATTTTTGTGGGTCAAAGTCTGGTTCCTGACATCAGCGATATCCATATATTGCTGAGCCAGTAAAAAACGGAAACTTCCTTAGGTGAAATAGTATGGCTAGGTCTGTTTGACCAAAATGTTATTCCATTGTTGGGGAGAGTAATTTTATGATTTCCGGCATTGAAGACTATTAGTTCTTGCCCTAGAACAGTACCAGGCGCGATCGCAGGATTGGAAATTAAAGTTAAGTCTGCACTTGAAGAGACTTGAGCTATTTTGTTCCCTAAAACCGCGATCGTGCTATTTTCTGTTAAATTTTGAACTCCACCTACTGCTACTTTGTTTTGCCTTGAGAACAGTTCGGCTAATGTTATAGTTCGAGGTCTAGTTATTCCCTCTTCTAGAACTGAAAGTGTTACTATTGCTTCTTCTAAGGAAGAGTTAGAGGGAGCGATCGCGTCAAATTCGTGTAAATGTTTTCTTTCCACTTTTAATAAGTTAAATCTACGTTGTTAGAGTCGTAAATTATATAATCTCTTTGCTCAGAATCACTTCCGATTAAAGCTGGGTATCTATCGGCGTAGACTAATTCAGAAGTTTCTGAGGTGTCTGTGCTGAATCTCCACAGAAACATTCCGTCTGCGGACACCCCAATACTGTCTTCAACGAAATCGCTGAAGCGACCACTTTTAAGCTTGACCATAAAGTCTGCATCGAAAGGCAGCTCCTGATACTCACCCGAAGGATTCTTCTCAAGAATAATTAGGGTATTGTTCCACGCCTGCCTCAGTTTAATCCAGAAAAATCTTTGGTCTACTGGATCTTGTCTCCAGGGTTTGTTGCTTCCAGGGGTAACAACTGCAATATCTGTAAAGGGTTGAGTTAGCATAAACATTGCCCCTCCTGATTTTAGGAGGGGCTAGGATTTTAGACTGTGGGCTGACTTGTTGTATCTTCTGAGAGGAAGCCTTTGTGGAACCAGGCTTTGATCACACCGTTAGGCACGGAACCATCGTTCCCCGTTGCTGAATCGGGGGCGCTTAAGAACGCTAGGACATGGGTTGTTCC
>JBAUJE010000020.1:0-2864 GCA_049683475.1 Coleofasciculaceae cyanobacterium
TCCGTGCAGTATGACCCTGAAAAGGCAAGAGGTTTAGACGGGGCATTGCAAACTATAGCACAGCAACCTTTTGGCAAAATCCTGCTCGGTTTGATGGCAATTGGATTGATTGCTTACGGGGTTTATATGTGGATACAAGCCCGTTATCGCCGCATTAAAACAAGTTAGTTAGTGTAACCTCTAATTATTAAATGACAAAAATCAAACGTGTAATATTAGGTTTGCTAGTAGTGCCGGCATTATTAGTAATTTGGAGCCTAGTTGAACCCTATATTATTGATCTAGAAGAAGAGGTAGCCACAATTCCTAATCTGCCAAAAGCCTGGGAAGGAAAACAAGTTGGGCTACTTTCAGACTTTCAATTAGGCATGTGGCTAGATAATACTAATACAGTGCAGCGCAGCGTAGATTTACTCAAAGAGAAAAGCCCTGCCTTAGTGTTGATTAGCGGTGACTTTATTTACCATGCATTCAAAGGAAATGAAGAGGAAATTGCCAAAGTAGTTGATTTGGTTCGCCCCCTTCCAGAAGCTGGTATTCCCACCTATGCAGTACTAGGTAACCATGACTATGGCATGATTAGCCTAGATACCCCTCCCAAAGAGGATTTGGCCACTCGTTTAGAGACAGCTTTAGAAGCAGCAGGGATTAATGTTCTTCGTAACGAGGCTGTTAAGCTAAGTCTGCCGGAAAATTCAGCTAACAACCCAGCTTTTTACCTGGTGGGTATTGGTTCCCATCTGGCCAAACTGGATAAGCCTCAAGCAGCCGTCGCTGAGGTTCCAGCCGACCAGGCGAGAATTGTGATGATGCACAATCCTAAATCATTTCTTGCCTTACCTGCCCAAACAGCTGCAGTGGCTGTAGCAGGACATACCCACGGTGGACAAATCCGCATCCCCTTCACTCCCCAATGGTCTTGGTTAACAGTGAGCAAGGATATGAAACATGTAGACGGTTGGAGTGATGACTATGGGGCAGAGGGAAATCGCCTTTACGTCAACCGAGGAATTGGTTTTAGTGATGTCCCTATTCGATTTAATTGCCCTCCGGAAGTCACCTTGTTTACCCTCACAGAAGGTAGTTCTTAAAAGCAGTTAGAAGGAGTTTATTGATTACTTAAGTTTAGGGAAAGTAACGTGCGCCAACTACTTGTTCAAGTCCCCCAGGGACAAGGAAAAGCAGTTCTTGAAATTGCGAAGGCTCACGAAGGAGCAAATCTGGCAAAGCTAGAAGCGAATGATGGTGAAGAACCTATAGATTTAATCATTATTAATGTCCCTAATGGTAAGGTAGAAGACTTGCTGGGGAGATTAGAGCAGATACCCCAACTCCATATTACCCTTAACCCTCGCGGGATCATGCCGTTACAGCCTCCTTCTCAGAAAGCAGCTGAGCAAATCACGGATGTGACGGATCGCAGCTCGATTGAGGTGTTTCTGGCAAGCTTACAAAGTGTTGGTTCCTGGAAAGGCTTTCTGGGATATGCGGTGGCTGGAGGTGTTGTCGTCTGGATTGGTTTGTTTACCAATACCAGCTATCTCCTAGTTGCTGCCATGCTGATTGCACCCTTTGCTGGCCCAGCGATGAATCTAGCCATGGCCACTGCCCGAGGCGATGGCAAATTGCTCCGCCAGAGTATCTTACGCTATTTTGCTGCTTTAGGGACGACAATTTTTGTGACCTTCTTGCTCAGCCTGGTTCTACGGCAAGAGAGTGTAACTAACCAGATGATTGCTACGAGTACCATCTCCTCAGTGTCAGTGCTGTTGCCCATCGCGGCGGGAGCAGCCGGTGCTCTTAATTTAGTTCAATCTGAAAGAAGTAGCTTAGTATCAGGTGCAGCAACGGGAATGTTAGTGGCCGCTTCCCTGGCACCTCCTGCGGGAATGGTAGGTATGGCTAGTGCCATTGGTCGCTGGGAAATGGTAACTAGTGGCATATTTCTACTCCTACTGCAACTAGCTGGAATCAACTTGTCAGCAGCCCTCATTTTTCGTCTTTTCGGTGTTTCTGCTGTTGGAGTCCGTTATCAGCGTGGCAAAAAGCAAATCTTTCCCCTCGCTTTGGCCCTAACAATTGCCGCGCTAACAGGTTTACTGAGTTGGCAGTTTTCTCAGTTGCCAAGGCTTCAACGGGGTAGTATTGACCAACGCGTTGCAGCAGACATTCGCAAAATAGTCAAGAAAAGTCCTCTAGCAGAACCTTTAGAAATCAATGTTCGTTTTATCGGCTCTCAAGGTCAGAACACGCTACTTGGCACGCTTTACGTCCAACGCCAGTTAGGTGTAACGGCCTCTTCCCAGGAGATTAGTGAGAGTCTCAGACAAGAAATCCAAACCTATTTACTAGCGCAGGATCTCAACCTGACACCATTAATTGATGTTAGTGTGCTTGAATCGCCTACTGAAGCAAAATAGTTTTATAGAGCCGGAAACCGTGACAGAGGAATCAACAATATCCCTAGTTAGCCTACTCCTAGCAGTAGGACTAGCAGCAGTACACATATTTACCAGTCGGCTGCGCTTTTTAGACACAATTCCTCGCAGTCGTTGGCTATCAATTGCTGGTGGGGCTTCTGTTGCCTATGTTTTTATTCATATTTTTCCTGAACTTAGCAGTGGACAGAAGGTCGTTGAGCAAGCAGACAACCTTGTTGTTAATTTCTTAGAACACCATGTTTATTTATTAGCTCTTTTCAGTTTTGCTCTATTCTATGGTTTAGAAAAAATTGCTAAAGTATCACGCCAAGAAAATCAGCGAAAAGGTAGAGGTGATACTACTAGCCAGGAAGTTTTCTGGCTGCATATCTTTTCCTTTACTATTTATAATGTCTTAATCGGTTACTTGCTCCTTCATCGAGA
>JBAUJE010000021.1:0-11281 GCA_049683475.1 Coleofasciculaceae cyanobacterium
TGATGGCTACGAATATGCATCTTGAAAACTCCGATTCGCTACCGCTCAATTCATTTGTCGGCGGCAATTCCCCAGACGCTGACCTTTCAGGTTCAGTCGGGAGCCCCCTTGCCGCATTTCAGGTGGAGGAAAGCAGCAAATAAGATGAAGAAAAAAAATCGCTCAACTATTTCCCCCCTAGCAATCCGTCCGTTGAAGTTTCAAATGGACAAACAATCAGAAGAGGTACGGGTAGAAATCGTACCCCTAATCGATGTCATTTTTTGCATTTTGACCTTTTTTATTCTGGCAGCAGTAGGTTTGTCTCGCCAGCAAGCAATCTCCGTTGATTTGCCAAAAGCTACTACCGGCACCAGACAGGGACGGGAAATCTTAATGGTTTACCTCAACGAGTTTGGTCAATTGTTCGTAGAACAAGAGCCAGTGGCAACCCAAGAAGAATTTATTGAACAGCTTCAGGCTTACAATCGAGCTAATCCTAGGGGGGTTATGGCCCTGTCTGCTTCTTCAAGTGCCACTTATAACCAAGTTGTACAAGTATTAGATGTGCTGCGGGAAGTGGGAGGCGAACGAGTTGCCCTAGCAACCCTGCCTACAGAGTCTATCCAGATTCCCAACGTTTTTCCTGGACTACCATCAACGGGGGTGCCTAACTACACACCTAACCCTGTTAATCCCCCTAACTCTGAACAGCCGCAATTACCAGGACTTCCTGAGTTACTACTTCCAGAATCAAATGGTACTCAGTCAGGTGAGGAGTGATTGGGTAATTGGATGATGGAGTGACGGGATGATGGAGTAATGAGGTAGCTTAATGTAGTCCTATGTTATTACTCCTCACCTCCTCACCTCCTCACCTCCTCACCTCCTCACCTCCTCACCTCCTCACCTCCTCACCTCCTCACCTCCGTGTCCCCCTTGTCCTTCCCTCAAGCGGGAACCTAAATTTTTTCACTTCCAGCTAAACCAAAGGCCTTGTGAATTGCCTGTAAAGCTTCTACACCGTCTTCTTGGGCTACTACACAGCTAATCTTAATTTCTGAGGTGGTAATCATTTGAATATTAATTTGCTGCTGGGATAATGCGGCAAACATTCGGGCTGCTACACCCGGTTGCCCTACCATTCCTGCACCAACAATACTGACTTTGGCAATATCTGTATCAAGAAGAATCTCGCCACAGCCAAGGGTAGATGCGGCTTCTTGTAAAGTTTTGTAAGCAGCTTCAGCTTCAGCTTGGGAAACAGTGAAGGCAATATCGCGGGTGGGAATTCCCTGAACCACACGACAGCGCTGAGACTGGATAATCATATCAACACTAATATTATGTTCTGCCAAGAGTCCAAACAGTTGGGCTGCCATGCCTGGATGATCTGGGACGTAGCGAATCGCTAGACGTGCTTGGTTGAGATCGAGGGCAACACCTCGTACCGGAGGTGGCGCAGAACGAGATGATTCAGTTTCGACGGGTAGAGGAACTGGAGAACTGTCGATATCAAAAGTTTGACAGAGAATAGCGATCGCCTGGTCACAGTCTTGGGTATCAATGACGCAACTGACTTTTACCTCTGAGGTCGAAATCATCTCAATGTTGATACCCGCAGAGGATAAAGCTGCGAACATTTGCGCCGCAATACCGGGACGACCTATCATTCCTGCCCCAGCAATAGAAATTTTAGCAATATTACGCTCAACGATAACCTCGGCTTCTTCTGGTTGAGCAGTGGGGTGAGTGCGTAAGGCTGGGGCGATCGCTTCTGCTACTGCTTCTGCTCGCTTGAGAATAGCTTTGTTAACGGTAAAGGCTATATCGTTAGTATTACCTTCGTGAATAGACTGAATAATTAGATCTACTTCTAAATCCTGACGAGCAATCTCATTAAACAACCTTGCTGCCACCCCTGGATAATCTGGTACTCGTAACAGGGCAACTTTTGCCTGATCAGCATCAAATTCTACAGCATTAACTGCACGGGCAATCTCCAGGTTTTCTGGGGAACGAGGTTGAGGTAAAGGAGAATTTACCCTGGTTCCCGGTTCATCTGTCCAACTCGAAAGTACCACGAGGGGAACGCCGTAATTACGGGCAATTTCCACAGCACGGGGATGCAGCACCTTTGCCCCCAAGCTAGCTAGTTCTAACATTTCGTCGGAAGTAATCTCATCCATCAGTTGAGCATCGGCAACTAGACGGGGATCAGCTGTCAAAATGCCGGGAACATCGGTGTAAATTTCGCAACGATTAGCCCTTAAGGAGGCTGCTAGGGCGACAGCGGATGTATCGGAACCGCCGCGACCAAGGGTTGTTATTTCCAATTCTGCCGTACTGCTGATACCCTGAAAACCAGCGACAACGACAACTTTTCCTTCATTTAGATGTCGTTCAATTCGTTTGGTTTGGATATGGAGAATGCGAGCGCGGCTGTGCTGTGCCTCTGTGACAATACCTACCTGGGCTCCAGTCAGGGAAATTGCCGGTTGTCCCAATTCTTGCAATGCCATTGATAGCAAGGCAATCGAGACTTGCTCCCCTGTAGAAAGCAACATATCCATTTCCCGACGGCAAGGATTAGGGGAAATAGCACGAGCTAGTTTTACTAATCCATCGGTAGTCTTTCCCATAGCAGAGACGACAACTACCAGGGAATTACCAGTTTGGGATGTTTTGAGGACACGTTGGGCAACGGCTTGAATACGTTCAGCTGAGCCAACAGAGGTACCACCATATTTCTGGACAACTAGGGACATAATCTTTCACCAAATTTCCTGGAACGCCTTAATAGTTTAGGGAGTTGCAACCTTTAGGAACGCCAAGAGGTATAGAACTTGAAATTAGTTTATCTAAAAGTACCAGACTCAGATGAGTTAAGATTTATGCCGTGAAGAGAAAAATCAAGGTTCTAGACTACAGGCAACTCTTATCAGGAAGGAGCCTAAGCTGTCAAGCTAATTTGTCTATCAGGACAGAGGGGGAGAGGGGGAGATGGGGTTTGATCATTTTTCCAAAACTTGCTAAATATGCAATTTAAATGCGCAGTAGCTTATAACTTTAGATACTAATCTGACTAACAGAGCTAGAATAGGTTGTGACAGTAAATTTCAAGATTGCACAACTTGAACTCAAACCGCTTAGAGCAAAACAGCAGTGGTTTCAACTACTAAAAAATTCACCCTTGCAGAGTATCTTGCCTACGATGACAATACAGATCGGCGCTATGAACTGGTCAATGGGGAATTGCAAGAAATGCCGCCCGAATGGGATTTTAATAGCCAGATTGCCTCCTATCTATTCGCAGAATTTTTGAAAGTGGTTTCAAGTCGTCTCATTCGCTGCAAGGGAACTGAAATTGTTGTGGGTGGGGTTCGAGCCACAACACGAGTTCCAGACTTAATGGTATTGGATGAAGAATTGCTGCTGGCACTGCGAAAGTCACGCCGGGGAACAATCACCTTAGATATGCCACCGCCAGTGCTGGTGGCAGAAGTCGTTTCGCAGGGAAAAGAGAATGTAGACAGAGACTATCGCTACAAGCGTTCCGAGTATGCAGCACGAGGAATCATTGAATATTGGATTGTTGATCCAGAACAAGCTCAAGTGAGTGTGCTAAAGCTTGTTGATGGCTTGTATGAAGACGCTATGTATCGAGGAGATGACAGAATTGCTTCCCAAGTGTTTCCTAATCTGCAATTAACTGCACAACAGGTTCTACAGGCGGGGGAAAAATAGTTTTTAGTGGGACTCAAGAGTGAGCAATCTTTTATCTGCTTAGGTGTGAGGGAGGCGATCGCTTGGGTTGTGAAGTAATCATTCTCTCTTCCTAATCTCTGGTAAATACTTCAGACACTTTCAAATTCAGCTCTCTAAATCCGGAAGATGCAAGTAAATCATCATTGCTAAAACTACCGACTTCTGCATAACTATCTCCCCTTAGTTCCAAAACTAGGATAGTTTGAATTTGGGGGTCAACAATCCAGTACTCCGGAATACCACAATCTTGGTATTGCATTCTTTTAGCGATGTAGTCTCTCTCTCTTTGTATCTCTCCAGGACTGACTACTTCAATGACTAATAAAGGAGGTGACATTGAAATGCGAATAGTATTACGTTTTGATAATTGTTGAATATGTTCTTCTCGAATAATGGTTAGGTCAGGATAGCGGTTTTTGGGTTCGCCTCTGACTTCTAATTCTAGTCCATGCCCTCTTACTCTACGATGCCCTAAAAGGGAGGCAAACTTAAGCAACAGAAAGGTAGAAACTTCAACATTTAACCCTGATTCTGGTGGCACTTCAATTAATTCTCCGTTGAATAACTCATAGAGTTTATCGGAATTATCATCGTATAATAGATACTCTTCAAAGGTTGTAAATCTGGGTTTAACAGTTAACATACGCGAACCTTATTCTCTGTGTGTCCTGGCAAGAAGTCTGCTCAATCCCACCCTAACTCCTGAAACGATACCATAGAGCTAAATTGCTCTTAACAAATTAACTATGGTTGCTACACCTTCCGTAACCCAACCAACCCACATTATCTATCCTAGTTCTGACGGTGAACCTGTGGCAGAAACCTATGCCCATTTTTATGTACTACTAGTAACCTTGGAAGTTTTACGACAATATTTGTTAGGGCAGCAAGCAATAGTTCTGGGTAAGAGGCTTTAAATCCAATTAATTATCAATTGGTAGATGCAACTATTAGATTAATTACCATTAGCTAGCAACATTTGGTAAAGTTCATCTAGCTGTGCTGCCACATCTGGGGGCTGATTAGTGAAATGAATATAGAAACTTCTCTCAGCTTGAGACAATCCCTGAGGTTGAATTACTTTAGCATAAATATCTTCGCTAACCTCTTCTGGGTTAGTTGAATTAATTAAGTTGAGTCTTAGGTTAGTTAATGGTTGTGGCACATCTGAATCACCCTGATTACTTATAATCAATGCTCTTTTTGCAGAAAGCTCTACAATTTTTCCCCTTGAACGATTATCACCAATATGTTTACCATCTAAGGAAGTGTATTCTATGGGTAAGGTTTCTGGCAGAGGCAAAAATAGCTCATCTTCTTTAGACAAAAACAAGTTATAGTCTCCGCCAATTCCTCCCAACTCATAAATAGTAATTGGTTTTTGTACTCCTTTCGGCTCTACCCGCTTATAGCCATCAATTCTGAGTAGGGATTCTCCTACTTCTTTAACTGTTGACTCAGAAATAAGAATTTGCCCCCCTGTAGTGTAGGACTCAATGCGGTAGGTTAAGTTAACCTGAGAACCAACTACACCGTATTTAGTGCGTTTTTCTGAACCAATATTACCCACTACCACTTCTCCTGTATTGATACCAATACCCATATCTATTTGTCTGTAGCCCCAAGCTTTCATTTGTTGATTAATTTCTTCCATTGCTAATTGCATGGCAACAGCACAAGCTACTGCTCTAGTAGCATCATCCTCCCTCTGAACGGGAGCACCAAAAAGAACTAAAATTCCGTCTCCCATAAACTCATCAATAGTTCCTTGGTAAGAAGTAATTACCTCTGCCATATGTTGCAGGTAAAAGTTAAGTATTTTAACTACTTCTTCTGGAGGCAAGCGTTCTGATGTAGCGGTAAAACCTCTTACATCAGAAGTAAGAATTGTAATTGTACGCCTTTCACCGCCAAGGGATAATCCTGTCTCACTCTCAAGTAAATTAGCAACTACTTCATCGGTCACATAACGTCCAAAAGCATGACGAATATAAGCTTTTTCTGTTATCAACTGTTTAATATTAAGATGAGTTTTGATTCGTGCCATTAGCTCTTCTTTTGCAAAAGGCTTGGCCAAATAATCATTAGCACCAGATTCTAAGCCAAACACCAAATCAGAAACATTATTTTTTGCGGTTAACATCATAATTGGCAATTCAGAAGGAAGCCAAGTTTTTCTAATCTTTCTAGTTACTTCATAACCTGTCATTTTAGGCATCATGACATCTAGTAAGATTAGATCTGGCTTAAAACCTTTGTTGATTATTTGTAATGCTTCTACACCATTAGAAGCTTGAGTTACTTCATAATCTTCTAAAGATAGATGGTTAACTAAAACTTGCAGGTTAATAGGCTCATCATCAACAATCAAGATCTTAAAGCTCTCTTCTCGTCCATCTTTAACTACAGATTTAGGTGATTCTGTTAAATTATTTCCATTTTCTTCCATATCTATATTCGTCAGCCGTTGATTGTTAACTAATTTGACTGGTGAAGCTAAATAATTTGAAATCTGAGTCTGACTGCTAAGTCCTATCTCTCGACTTTCATTAGAAACTCCAGGAGTAATTGGCAAAGTAAAGGTAAATCTTGAGCCAACTTTTAGGGTGGAAGCAACTGTGATTTTTCCCCCATGCATTTCTATTAACTTCTTGGTAATAGCTAAACCTAAGCCAGTTCCGCCATATTCACGCGCTGTTGAACCATCAGCTTGTTCAAAAGATTCAAAGATACGATTTAATTTATCTTCTGCAATACCAATGCCAGTATCTGAGACGGTAATTGCTAATTGTTGACGGTTGTCAGTAGTTAACGGAGAATTATTCCCAGACTCAATCAATTCTGCTGAAACTTCTACCTGTCCACTTTCTGTAAACTTAACAGCATTACCAACCAGGTTATATAAGATTTGTTGTAAGCGATTTTCATCAGCTTGAGCAAGAGGCAAATTAGCAGGGATAGAGTTAACTAGTTGCAATTTTTTTGAGCCAATTAAAATTTGACTGAGAGCAAGGACAACTTCAACTATTTCTCGCACACCTACAGGCTTAACTTGCAATTCAATATCGTGATGTCTAAGTTTAGAGAAATCGAGAATATCATTGACTAAAGTTGCCAGTCGATGTCCACTTTGGGCAATCATTAAGAGGTTTTTTCTCTGTAGTTCTGAAAGTTGCCCTGTGGCCCCGTCAAGCATTGACTCAGCAATGCCAATCATGCCATTGAGGGGAGTTCGTAGCTCATGAGAAGTATTGGCAAGAAATTCATCTTTGATTTTGTCCAAGCGCTGTAAATTATTGTTGGCAGTTTCTAAGGTTCCAAAAGAATCTTTCAATTGCTTAGCCATATCGTTAAATGATTTTGCCAATTCCCCCAGTTCATCAGAGCGTTCTAGTTCTACTTTTTGCTCCCATTCACCTTTAGCCAGCGCTTTAGCTGAGGTGTTTAAACCCAAAATTGGCTCGATAACCCAACGGGAAGTCAAAATACCGATAACTGTAGCTATAAGTAAAGCGACTAAACAGAGAACAATTGTCATACGCTTGTTGGCATGAATTTGCTCCATAAAATCTGCTTCTGGTACCACCACCACAATTAGCCAGTTCAAACCAAACTCATCTGAGAATGGTGTGACTTGGAGCAATTGAGGCTTACCATTAATTTTGAAGGTGAGTTGATCTCGCTGATTAATCTGGTTAAAATCATTAAATTCATCTAAAAAATATTGGGCTGTCGCTTTTACTAAATAGTCACTGCTTTTAATAGCTTTTAGGCGTTTTTGCTTCTTCCCATCACTGGTAAATAGTTGTTGAGAGCTGGAACTAGCAACTAATAGTCCGTCTCTTTCTACAATAAAAGTTTGCCCTGTTTTGCCTATCTTTAAGCTGCGTAAGAATTCACTAATTTCTAACAGTGATAAATCTACGGCAAATACCCCTTGTAAACTTCCTGTCTGGTTGTAAATAGGCTTGACAGCAGGTAGGGCAAGATTAGGATAGGGAGCAGCCCATAAATAAATATCACCCCAAGTGGCTTTTTCGGCTCTTTGGGCTGTTGTGTACCAAGGACGACCAAGCATCTCATATGGAACTGCTGATAAAATTTCGGTGCGCCTGCCTTGACGATCGGTGGCATAGGTATAAAAATTATTAGTATCAGCCTTACCATTCCAGTAAGCTACATTGAATGTGCCATTAGCAACTCTTTCTGCGCCAAAAAATTTTTCATCTGCACTACCAAAATAGATGTAGCCCACTGACTCAAATAACTGAATTTGTTGCCAGAGATGAAGTTCTAGTTCGTCAATATTCTGCACATTCAATTGCTTAAAACGAACAGCATCAGCGTTAATTTGATTAATCAAATGAGGAGTACTTAAATAGGTATTAAGACGCTCTTCAATACGATTAGTGATTTCATTACGCAACTGGGTGGCAAGGTCGTCAACTGCCTTCTGTCCGTTCCTAAAGGAAAGATATCCCGTCAATCCTACCGCTGTAAAGATTTGCAGGATAAAGGGAACGATAAGGACAGTTTGCAGGGGTAATTTTCCCGAAACCTTGGCAATTAACTGATTCAGATATTTGATTGACATTGCAGCAGCAAGCGAAGCTCCTCCGCAGATATCGCGATTGATTGTAAGGCAAGAATTAACTAAATCACTGATTTGGCAACTCTGCTTACTTAATAATTAGCTGATATTAATTCACTTACATTTTTCTTGGTGAGGGAGATTTGGGGATGAGGAGGCAGGGGAAGCAGAGGGATCAGGGGAAGAAAAGCTAATTTTTACGTTGATTTGATGATCTTTACTAACGCCTTGTTAGAGATGCAAGTACTGCACCAATTCACAGAATCCTTTTCCTTCAGCTGCTTTAGTGATGTAAGCTGGTTGATAAATTAGCTGATTAGCATAATCTCTGACATTAGCTACCCCAACGGAGAGAGGAAAAAGTTCAGGGTTAAAGAGGCTAACATCATTGGGGCTATCACCAACGGTTACAATTTGCTCCGTTGTGTAGTCTGGAAAGTATTCCCTTAACACCTGCATTAGTCCAGTTGCTTTATCCTGAGAGGCTGGTTTAATGTGGCATTGTACTGAGCTGTAGGTGAAACCCCAACCCATTGAAGCACACAGTTCCTCTAAACGCTTCAGTTGACTTACACTCAGGTCGCGATTATTAAACGTCCAGTCGGTGAGGCGGAAACAATTGTCTTCCGATTCTTGAATTTGAGGAAATTCTCTTTGCAGTTGTTGATAAGCTTCCGCTAGCTTTTGCCGGTGTATCCCTAAATTAGAAATTGAGGAGAGGGCAACGGGATTAATACTATCACCAGGGTAAAAAATGCCGCCATTTTCTGCGATCGCTCCTTGGATCGGCAAGTAACTGACCAACCCACTGACCCAGCCGGCTGAACGACCTGTAACAATTATCACTGGGATGTTAGCTGAGAGCAAATCCTCGAAAGCTTGTAGTAAACTAGCTTTAAACTTGCCCTGCTCAGTCAAAGTGCCATCCATATCAGTGGCAATTAGACGGAGCTTTTTAAAACAATTGTTGAGGCGAGTCTGCTCAATCGGTGCAAAATTCATAAATTATTGATTATTGGGGACTAAATTAGTCAGTTTAGAGCAATAGTAGTGTTTGATCAGATAAAATCGAACATCCGCCTAAGAGGTCTAACTTATAAATAAGTGACCAAGCCAGGGTGTTTAGCAAAAAGCTATGACAAAACTTTTACCGGACCAGCGAAACTACTACTACATATTAGAAGCTGAGCGAGCAGGCATTCACAAGCCGATTTTGGCGGGACTCTACGCAGCTCATAATTCACCCAATCTTCCCGATGGAGAAACAGGCTTAGGCATCTCTCCTGCGAACCGAGTTCGCTTTGAAGAAGTCAACACTTTTGCAGAACAGGTTCAGTATGGGGCAAATGTCATCCGCACTCTCAGTGACGGTTTAGTAGCTCAGGGCTGGGATAGCTCAGACTTATGGGATAATAGCCAAGGTCGCTACTCTGATAAATTCCTAGAACGCGTTGCTAGTGGTTACGCTCCCCAGGCAAGTGAGGAAACAGTGGCGCGTTTAGAAGCTTGTAATTGGGAAAAATTAAAACAGGCTTACCTAGTTGACTTAAAAGCTGATTTTAATTTAGAAACTGTACCTCACAATCTCGCCTATCTAGATAAGGCATTACTAGGGCTAGTTGAAAGAATTTCCCACTACTACAATGGCTTAGCTCACCAAAGGGAAGCTTTGATGGAAGTGGTGCGTATCTGGCGACAATTAGATGAACGCCAAGCTGTAATTTCTTCTCTTCTAGGGGCTGAAAATAGTCAGGCAGAAATCGAAGACGAATCTGAGTTAGACCTTCCCCTTAAGCAATTTGCTCAACGCATTTCTGCTAACTATAGTGGATATCCTTATCAACGGGAAGCACTGATACGCCTGACTCAACTCTGGCGACAACTGAGAACCAGAGAAGAAGCGATCGCCTCCTTAGAAAATAATAGTTCTCCTGAAGAGAAACTTGGCGTTATTGACCCCGCTTTAGTTGCCTTCATCCAGCGCATTCCCCAGTACTACCAAGGACAGGGTAATCAACGCAATGCCCTTACTGAGGGGTTTCGCATTTGGCGTAAACTAGATTCCCGCGCCACAGCACTGCTCAACTTAGGCATTAGTCTCGATTTGCTAAATGCTAGTACTACCGACCCAAATGCGAGGAAAAACCTGGCAACTCAACTAGACCGAGAACTCTTGACCTTTGCACGCAATGTACCCGCTTCCTACCAAGAAATGGAACATCAGCGAGAAGCATTAGTGCGTCTGGTTCAACTCTGGCGCAACTTACCCAGCAGAAATCAGGCACTGCAATCTTTAATTGAAGACCAAAAACGTTTAGAAACAGCCCACCGCGATCGCATTGAAGCACCGCCTCAGCCAGCACCAATTCTCATGCCCCGTCGTCCTGAGCGTTGGACACCTGGTAATATTCAACTATCCGCCTCTATTATCGAAGATGGTAACTTTACCTGGGCAGAAGCGACCAAAGGCGGAACCCGTATGCCTACCAATCAAACAACCGTTGATGCCGTTGTCCGTATTGCCGAACTTGCCCAAAAAGCGCGCGATCGCATTGGACGACCATTTATAATTACCAGTTGGTATCGTCCCCCCCACATCAACCGTGCTGTCGGCGGTGCTCGCTACAGCCGCCACCTAGTCGGAGATGCCGTAGACTTTATCTGCTACGGTCTTACAGGTAATCAAATTTACTGGACTCTTGACCCCTGGTGGCCCGGTGGCTTAGGGCGCTATGGTAAGTTTCCCAATTTATGCCACATTGATGCTCGTCATTATCGCGCCAGGTGGAGGCATTGATTTTGGGGAGATGGGGGAGATGGGGGAGATGGGGGAGATAGGGGAGATGGGGGAGATGGGGGAGATGGGGGAGATGGGGGAGATGGGGGAGATGGGGGAGATGGGGGAGATGGGGGAGATGGGGGAGATGAGGGAGCAGAGGAAAA
>JBAUJE010000022.1:0-46214 GCA_049683475.1 Coleofasciculaceae cyanobacterium
GGAAGTTGCAGCCTTCCAAGTAGGAGGAGGCTAGTCCGTGGGTGTACCAAGAACTAACGAAGGTGGTGCCGGTCAGCCAAGCCCCAATTGCCAGGTAGGCGCAGGGGAAGAGCAAGATGCCGGACCAGCCGACGAAGACAAAACGGTCGCGCTTTAGCCAGTCATCAAGGACGTCGAACCATCCTCTCTGACTTGGCGCGCGTCCTACGGCTATAGTCATATACAGTATCTCCCACTAAATATTAAGTGCAATCGTTGATTGTTAAATTTCCTGCCAACTGTCTTATAATTTGCTGCATTATGCAGATAAACAGTTGGTTGACCAGGAAAATTTACTTTTCTTTACGGTCTCTCATTATGTTAAGTGAAATTCTCATAAATTTCCACTACTTGACCTAAAATACTCATGAAGTAGTGGTCTCTAGCTACGGGTACAGAAACTAACAAGGTACGATAGCTACCTTTAGCAACTATCCCCCGCTAAGATAGGAATAATCTATACAACCCAAGGCTGAACGCTTGAGACTGCATGTTCACTATTGACTTGACGCTAAAACGCACGCCGATGCCACTGTCTATCCAAAGAAACACTGAGGAAGAAGCAGAGGCTACCTATAAAGAAATTGTGAGTGCCATGCGCTCACCAGCAGAATCTCAGATTTTGGAACTGACCTGCCATAAGCAAACGGATAAGAAGATTGCTGTTCTTAGCGATCAGATAAGCGCTGTTACGATTTCTCAGAAATCTGGTGCAGCAGGGACAGGAAGAGCGCCTGGTTTTTTGGCTATGACTGAATGAAGTAGAAATAAACCAATGCCATGAATCAAACGGCAATTAAGGTACGGGAGCTTTGTTTTAACTGGCCTCAAGGAGAATCAGTATTACAATCTTGCTCTCTAGATGTTCCCAAGGGTGAATTTTGGATGCTCTTGGGGACTAATGGCAGTGGTAAGTCCACCTTACTAAGATTACTGGCTGGGCTACTTCAGCCCCAATCTGGCGAAATCCAAATGGCTGGTAAGGTGGGCTTTGTCTTCCAAAATCCTGACCATCAACTAGTAATGCCAACGGTTGGTGCAGATGTTGCCTTTGGCCTGGTAGAGGAGAAACTGTCCTTCGAGCAAGTGCGTGCAAGAGTCTCGGAGGCACTGAGCGCAGTTAATCTGCAAGATTTTCTGCGACGTCCTATTTATGCCCTAAGTGGTGGTCAAAAACAGCGAATCGCCATTGCTGGTGAGATCGCTCGCCAGTGTGAGGTTTTACTTTTAGATGAGCCTACTGCTTTACTCGACCCAGATACTCAAATAGATTTAGTCGCACAAGTGCAGCGCTTGGTTAAAAGTCGGGGCTTGACTGCACTCTGGGTAACACACCGCTTAAATGAACTTAATTA
Organism: Coleofasciculaceae cyanobacterium; assembly: GCA_049683475.1. Lineage (GTDB taxonomy): Bacteria > Cyanobacteriota > Cyanobacteriia > Cyanobacteriales > Coleofasciculaceae > JBAUJE01. The sequence goes on from JBAUJE010000022.1 coordinate 1,395, forward strand.
CTGTGACGGTGCTTTTTTGCTAGAGAACGGTCAGGTTGTTGACGAAGGAGAACCAGAACGCCTCAAGCAACGTCTAATGCAAGAGCAAAATGTTGCTTTGTAAACTATCGTTGATATAGGTGAATAATGATTTTATCTCCCAACAACTCTGACCTTGAAAAATGCCCCGTTCCTTATCCAAGGTCGTCCTCCTAGTTGACGGCTATAACGTTATTGGCTCTTGGTCTTTCCTGAAAGAGACCCGCGATCAACATGGTTTAGAAGCGGCTCGTCAAGAGCTGCTGGAGGCTTTAATTAATTACAGTGCTTTCCGAGGTTACAAAACTGATGTAGTTTTTGATGCTCAATATCAAAATACACCTACTTATCAGGAAGCCTTAACTACTAATTTATCAGTTTGCTACACGAATTTCGGACAAACAGCCGATAGCTTCATTGAAAAGTTCTGCGCCTCCTTTCCCTACAGAAGCAGTCCGAAAAGCAAACGATTGATTGTAGCTACATCAGACCGAGCACAGCAGTTAACGGTTGTCGGTTATGGGGCAGAATGGATGTCGGCTCAACAATTAGCCAGTGATGTAAAATTTACGGCCCAACGCACCCGTCGCCAACACCGACCCCAAAAACAGTCGAGCAGTCGTTTTCTCTTCAATTCCCTCGATGCAAATGCTCAGCAGCGTTTGGCTCAGTGGCGTAAGGGTCTTAAATAAAAAAATAGTTGACAGATTCAAGTCTAATTCGCTATCTTTATAAAGGTTCAAAAAACAGGCCCCCATCGTCTAGAGGCCTAGGACACCTCCCTTTCACGGAGGCGACAGGGATTCGAATTCCCTTGGGGGTATTAGAAAAGTTTTTGGCAAGGTATGCTCCAATGAGCAGACCATTGCGTAAATTGCTTGCAGTTAGCAGCTAATAGCAGAATAGTTTAAGCAGACTAGTAGAGATGATTTATCTCTCGCTCAGCTTGTCGAACTTCTCCTGGATAGCTAAATTAACTAATGAGCGCAGCAGAACCAACAACCAGAGACTAGAAAAGCAAAAAGCAGCAATTGCCAAACCAGTGTGGGAGCCTAGCAACACGGCACCGGCAAGTAAACTAAATCCAGTTAAACAGGTATAGATTAGGCTTTTTAGCGCCATATTGAGTCTTTGCAGGGCAAGTTCACTCTCTAGAGAACGCACACGCAATTGTAGTTCTCCCTGTTCAATCCGCTCTTCTAAGCGTCGGATCAACATTTCAGTAGTATTGGGCTGCCGCAGTTTATCTTTAAAGAAGTTCTTGGCTTGCCTTGCCAGTTCTCCCACCATTTTGCCGCGTCCTTGGGAGACTGTTAGGCTCTTTACAAAAGGTTGGGTAGCAACTAACAAGTTATATTGCGGATCTAGTGCCCTAGCAATACCATCAAGAGTTGTTAGCGACTTTAAAATAAAAGTCATCTGTGCTGGTAGGCGAAAGGGCTGCTGCTTAAACATTAAGTAAACTTCGCCACTCATTTCCTCGAAAGCCGTTATATCTACTGGCTTTTCAGTAAACTTATCTAAGATAAAAGCAACTAATCGTTTGACAGGCCTCATATCAGATACAGGTTCAATTAAGCCCATGTAGGTTAGGGTCTTAACTACTTCTTCGGAATCTTTTCTTAAAACAGCAAAAAAGGTTTTAATCATCTGGTCTTTGGCAATGGATTTAACCTCTGCCATCGTGCCAAAATCGTAAAATATCAAGCTACCATCTTGACTGACTGCCATATTGCCGGGATGGGGATCGGACTGAAAAAAGCCATCCTGTAATAATTGCTTGAGGTAACAACAAATGCCTAGCTGAATAACCTCATCTGGATTGATACCACAAGCTTCTATGGTTTGACGATCATCAATTTTGATGCCAGGTAAATATTCCAGGGTCAAAATCTTTCTAGTGGTGTATCGCCAATAGACCTTGGGAACTAGAATGCGAGGATGATCAAGGAAGTTTTGGCGAAAATGGTCAGCATTTTTACCTTCGTGAATGTAGTCAATTTCGTGATAGAGCAGTTCAAAAAATTCCTGATAAATTGACTCTAAGTTATACTTTCTAATTCCGGGTAAATAACGATTAGACATACGTACTAGTCGGTGCAAAACCTCGAAATCTAGGTTGAATAACTTTTCTAAGCCGCTGCGCTGCACTTTTACTACGACATCTTCACCAGTGTGTAACCGTGCTTTGTGTACCTGTCCAATACTGGCAGAAGCAAGAGGATAACGGTCAAAATCCCGATATAGAGTATGAATCGAACTACCCAATTCTGATTCAATAGTTGCTACTGCCTCTTCTGCACTAAATTCCGGCACCCGATCTTGCAATTGCCCCAATGCCTCTACATACTCTAAAGGCAGTAAATCAGCACGGGTAGAAAGCGACTGACCAATCTTGATAAAAGTTGGACCTAAATCAAGTAGATTTTTGACTAACCACTGTGCCCGACGATTTCTCTGTTTGGGGGAATTTTTACCAGATACCTTGTCCCACCATAAATAAAATGTAAATTGGGCCGCCGCAGCAAAAATTTCGGCTTGGCGTTTTAGGGGAGAAGATCTAGATTTTTGCCAACGATATGACTTAGGGGTAGCAGGAATGAGCATGGAGGCTAGTTGACTGGTAAGGTTAGGGTATTACAGTGCTGGTATTGGTTAGGGCATTTAGAGCCTAGGGTTTCGATGACCAGCCATTTGATCGGAGTAAGGCAAAATGCTTCCTTGGAGAGCCTAACATTACCTTTTTCGTCTTGTCTGTAAACTACTCAGCATTAACAGAACTTACTTAACAGAGTTCTAGAAATGATCTACAAGGCGAATCAATAGAGAAAATCGCTTGTCCCAACCATACTAATCGGGTGACCCGCCCCCATACCCACTGGGAGTTACCATCTAGATTAAGTGTTACACGAGCTGCATCGCAAGAGAGAAACGCTCACATGTATTGGGCTTAGATAAGTTTTCTTCCTGATACTCATGTTCAACTCGAAAGACATTGGCGTAGAGATTAGCCAGAATCTGCTTACCGCAAAGAGTAAACTCTAAGTAAGATAAGGCAGGTTGAATATAACGGAAAACGACATTCCAGAAAAAACTAGGATAGTTTTTGCGTAAATCTCCAGGAGTTTTGTAAGCAAGGGTCTTGTTAGTACCTATTTCTTCAAACTCATAGAACAAGGCACTAATTTTTTGTAAGTAACGAGGATCAGAGAGTTGACCAATTAAATCTGCTGCCCTTACTAAACCAGGGTAATTGAGGGTATCTTGATGATCCCGATCTGCTGGCACGGGAAAACGGGTTAATTCAATATTACGCTCAATGGCTTGGGTATCCAATAAAGGGTGAGAACCAAAGCGTTCTTGAATGAAGAGTTTTCCTCGGTCTACATGGTAAGGCGTTAGGCTGGCATCACTTTTACCTTGGGGTAGGATAATCTGATTCTGACCAATTCCTGTGGCATAAACTCGTCGATGGGGTTGATCTTGGCGGCAGACTCCTTGGACATAACCAATATCATGACATAGCAAAGAGACAATAAAATGCAGCCAGTCTTGGCCAGAAACGCTTCCCTCACGAATCTGTTTACCCCGGAGGATTTCTTGTCCCACTAGGGTTACCAAGATAGTGTGTTCAACGTTATGGTAGAGGGCATCGCTGTTGGCAATCGATTCCAAGGCAATAGTAGCAACCCAGCTTATCAGCTCAATATAGTCAGGTTTCTGGCGATTGTAAATGCTGTAGTATACACTCTCTAGTTGTTGTACACAGTTGTTAATCAAAATTTGAGTTGGATTTAGTAATAAGCTAGTCATATCACTAGTTTTTAAACAATGTTTATAACAAGTAGTTTGATTGCTTAAATTTCGATTAAGCAAAGTACTGTCGGCTCAATGCAACTACAAATCAAGCCATCTCGATGCTTGCAAAAGGATTTTAGACAGGTGCTTTGGCGCTGAGAGAACTCGCCAAAAGGGTTAGAGATAAGCTAATATTTTTATCAGCTATTAAAGGAAATTTAAGACAACTATAAAAAAGAAGATTGACATATCCAAAATTTAAGGCGACTAACAAAGATCGAAAGCAACTTTGGGTAAACTTTCGAGTCACTACACTCAAACCTTATCTGAGTCAGAGAGTTAAGCGGTAAGTTGTGTAGAAATACTCACAAAGGCAAAAGAATACTCACAAATACAGAAGGTTCAACCAGCTTGTGGCACAATCTTCACAAGCTCGTACCCTATCTTTACATTTCGATAGGCAACATTTCGGGGTGCTAATTTAACAAAATAACCTGATGGATGATTTGATTGGTGCATCTAGCCTCTCAACTTGCTCTATCTCAGGGTAGCGATGGTCTAAACGCAGTTTTTCTAAATCTCTTTAATGGCACAACTGAGCTTTTCTCAGGGAATAATGAATCAGCAGGAGTTTGAAGAGGCATGTGAGGAAATAACACCTCGTAAGAGACAGGTGCTACAAAAGATGTTATTGGGATATACGGATGATGAGATTGCCCAATCCTTAAACATCACAGAAGCCACTGTTAGAAAACATATTCAGGAAATTTGTCAAGGGTTTGACCTAAGGAATGCTCCGGGGGAGCATTACTCTTTGCGGGATGATTTGATTGGTTTATTTGCTCTTTACAGACCTCAGTTAGTGAGTGATAAGCTCTTGTCTGAGTATGGTTCTAGCTACCTCCCTCTTCAACCGGAGACTCCCTCATTTCCCTGTTTAGGGAATTTTGATGCAAAGTATTATATTAGGCGAGTTCCCTACGAAGGTCAATGCTACCAAGCTGTACTAAAACCTGGTGCCCTGATTCGACTTAAAGCCCCCCAACAAATGGGCAAACGATTGCTGATCGAACGAGTACTCGAACTTGTACGGGCTAAAGGTTACCGAACCTTGACTTTAAGTTTTGAATTAGCCGATAGTACTGTCTTTGCTGACTTGCGTCAATTTTCCCGCTGGTTTTGTGCTCGTGTAGGTCAGGACTTAGGATTGCCAAATCAATTAAATGAGTATTGGGATGATATCTTTGGCTGCAATAGTAACACCACCGATTACTTCCAAAACTATTTGTTAGACAAAATTGGCATTCCGTTTGTTTTGGTATTACAAAAAGTTGATCGGGTATTTGAACATCCAGTTATTGCTGATGATTTTTGTCGCCTCTTACGGGGTTGGTATGATATGGCTAGACGAGGAGATGATACCAGTTTAATTTGGCAAAAACTTCGCTTATTCGTTGTTCACTCTACAGAAGTATATAGTTCCTTAGATATTAACCACTCACCTCTAGCAGGTGTGGGGTTAGAAGTGGAATTGCCAGAATTTAGCCCTCCCGAAGTTGAGGATTTAGTTAAACGCCACGGACTCCGATGGACTCTAGCTGAAGTGAAACAACTGATGGCGATGATTGGGGGACATCCTTACCTAGTACACAAAGCACTTGATTATCTTAAGCATGACTCAATAACTCTTAAGCAATTTTTGCAACTTGCTCCCACGGAAGCTGGACCTTTTAGTGATCATTTGCGAAGGCATTTATGGAATCTTCAGCAATCACCTTCTCTGGTATCAGCCTTGGCTGAGGTAGTAACAAGCAATAGTTGGGTGAGTATTCCTTCAGAAGAAGCCTTTAAGCTCTACAGTATGGGCTTATTAACTTTACAAGGCAATAGTGTAATGCCCCGTTGTGATTTGTACCGTCGCTATTTTGGCGATCGCCTCAGCAAGGAAGACTCCGACTAAATTTTCCATTTTCCATTTTCCATTCTCAATTTTCCATCCCATGTCATACGAATACATTTATTCGGGAACCTTACCAGCAGATGCTCTCACTTATGTTAAGCGTTCTGCTGATGATCAATTATATGAGGGGCTTAAAGCCGGGAAATTTTGTTACGTACTTAACTCAAGGCAAACAGGCAAGTCTAGTCTACGAGTGCAGGTGATGCGAAGACTAATCAAGGACGGGGTAGCTTGTGCCGTAATTGATCTATCGATGGATGGTACTCAACACGTTACTTTAGCACAGTGGTATGCCAATATTGTCCGCTCCCTTGCCAGAGACTTAAATCTTGAAATTAATTTACGTAACTGGTGGCGCGATCTAGAAATGGTTTCTCCGGTGAGGCGACTACGAGAATTCATTGAAGAAGTTCTACTACAGCAAATTAGCCAAAAAATTGTCATATTTATTGATGAAATTGACAGTGTTCTAAGTCTTAATTTTCTCAACGATGACTTCTTTGCCTTAATTCGTGGCTGCTATAACCAACGAGTGGATCAGCCCAAGTACCAGCGATTAACTTTCGCCTTGCTGGGAGTAGCAACACCATCTGATTTAATTCAAGACAAGAAACGTACTCCTTTTAATATTGGTCAAGCAATTCAATTAGATGGCTTCCAGTTATCTGATACTCAACCATTAGCTCAAGGATTAATTAAAAAAACTAGTAATCCTCAAGAAATGCTCAAAGAGGTATTAGACTGGACAGGTGGACAACCATTTCTTACCCAAAAGCTCTGTCAATTAGTACATAGTTTACCCTCAGTAATTACCTTGGGTTCTGAACCGGAATTGATGCAAGATTTAGTGCAGAGAAGAGTTATTGAAGATTGGGAATCCCAAGACAATCCAGAACATCTAAAAACAATTCGTGCTCGCATACTCAAAAATGAGCAAAGGTCGGGAAGGCTATTAGGACTGTATCAGCAAATTCTTCAACAGGGAGAAATTGCTGTTGATGATAGTTCGGAACAGATGGAGCTACGGCTATCAGGATTAGTAGTCAATCAACAAGGAAAACTAAGAGTATATAACCGTGTTTATGAAGCAGTATTTGACCTTAAATGGGTAGAGAAAGAATTAGCTAATCTTCAACCTTATGGAGAAGAAATAGCCGAATGGCTGGCTTCGAGCTGTCATGATGAAAGATGGTTATTGCGAGGGCAAAAATTACAAGAAGCCTTGAAATGGGCATTAGGGAAAAGCTTGCACCACTACGATTATCAGTTTTTGACTACTAGCCAAGAAGTGGAAAAGCGAGAAATTAAAAGAGCCTTAGAGGAAATTCAACGCTACTCAGATGCTAGACGTAAAGGCAAACTCAGTCCTGCTTTAGCCGCGGCGACGAAAGAAACTGTTGATGAAGTGCTTGACCGCCACCTAACCCCTGAAAGTTTCAAATACATCATCTCTGCCTTAGAACTAGATTTTGGAGTCGTCAATCAAACCCTGTCAATGATGAATAGTATGCATGACAGCCAAGGTTTTAACGACATTCTCCACGAAATGTTGCAGTTTATTACCTTACAAACAACAGAACTGCTCAATGCTGATCGTGCTACCATTTTTTTATTGGATGAAGAAAAGCAAGAACTCTGGTCAATTTTAGCTAAGGGTGATGAAGAAATTCCCTTAGAAATTAGAGTACCATCTGGTCAAGGTATTGCCGGGTATGTAGCTACACATAAACAACCGATCAATATTGCCTACGATTTCTATGATGACCCCCGTTCAACTGCTGCTAAAGAATGGGACAAAAAAACAGGCTATCGCACCTACACTATGCTTACTCTGCCATTATTAGATGACCAAGGAAAGTTAGTAGCAGTTGTCCAATTAATCAACAAATTAAGACGATTAACTAACAGAGAATATCCCTTGGCAGAACGCATTGATATTCAAGGTTTTTCGGCAGAAGATGAAGCCCGTTTTTCGGAATTTGCCCTTTCGATACAACTTATTATTCAATCATCTAGATTGTTTTATAAAGCTGCACAGAAACAAAGAGCTGCTGCTGCTTTAATGAAAGCTACTCAATCCCTTGGTCAAAGTGGTTTAGATTTAGAAGAAACTCTTAAAAAAGTGATGAGTGAAGCCAAGGATTTAATGAATGCTGAACGTAGTACAGTATGGTTATTAGATGAAGAGCATCACCAGCTTTGGACAAAAATACCTATTGCTAATGGCAACTTAGAAGAAATTAGAATTGACATGGGAGTAGGATTTGTTGGACAAGTAGCTCGTACCAAGAAGCCTTTAAGAATCCCCTTTGATTTGTATGATGATCCCAACTCAGATACATCCAAACAAACTGATCACAAAACTGGATATCGCACCTGTAGCTTATTGTGCATGCCTCTATTTAATTCAGATAATGAATTAGTAGGTGTTACTCAATTAGTAAATAAAAAGAAACAGGGCAACTTCCCAGATTATGACCCTACTAGTTGGCCAGAAGCCCCTGATTGTTGGAAGGCAAGTTTTGACCAAAATGACCAGGAATTTATGGAGGTGTTTAATATGCAAGCAGGCGTTGCCCTTCAAAACGCTAAGCTGTTCCATACTGTGAAACAACAAGAGCGAGAGCAACGTGACTTGGTTTTAAATGTATCTAGTGGGGTAATTTTTACTGACAAAATGGGACATGTTACCCTGGCCAATGATGCAGCTAAATATTTATTAGGTGTAAGAGAAATTGAAGGTCAGTCTGTACGAGATTTAATTAAGATAAAAGAAGCCGATTTCTCCCAATTGTTTGATTTAGCTCTAGCAGCAAAAGATCAAAAAGAACGTCAGAAAGATTACCTTAATCGAAGATTAATTTCCTATAAAGGAGAGATCCAGCATAGTGTAAATTTGTGTATTATTTCTTTCCCCGATACCAGTGATACTAATCAAGTCTCAACGGCTTTAGTCATCATTAATGATAGCAATGATGAAAAGCAAAAACAGGAGCAACGGGAACTGCTGCGGAGTGTTTCTGGTGGAGTTATCTTAAATAAAAACTGATTTTTGTCTCTTTCCTAAAACTGGGGTAGAGTAACCGTAAAAGAGGTAAGAGAGGTTTGAGGCTTTTGACAGGGGTAGCTACAAACATCAATCGTACCATTTAGACGCTCTACTAAGAATTTAACCAAGGTCAAACCTAGACCAACACCCTGAACAGCTCGTTGAGTAGCTCCTTGACCACGATGAAACTTATCAAAAATATTCTCTAAATCATTAGATGAGATACCAGAACCTGTATTGGTTAAAGTGATAACAATTTGATTTACTGAGCCATGGACTTGATTTTCTACCTTAAGAACAACATTAGTATTCTGCTCAGAGTACTTGCCAGCATTGGTCAAAAGTTCCTGTAGAATGTGATTTAGGCTATCAGGCTCGGTATTAATCATCAAAGGTACTAATGATTTGGATGAGCCTCTACTGTTGTTTTCAGAACTCTTTGTTCCCTGAGCAAAGTTTTGCTTCTTGATTACTGTTTTTCCTTGTCTTGAGGATGGTTTAAACTGTTGTTTAAGTGGTAAAAATTCTATCTCTAAATTTAATTGTTTATCAGTCCACTTCTCCTTAAAAGAGTGAGCCAAGTTATTAATGAGCAAACTTAAGTCGATGATTTGCAGTTCGATTTGGGAGTGATCAGATTCTATTCTCTGTAGACTGAGTAAGTTATTAATTAAATCTATTTCTTTATTACATTCTTCTTCTAACACTTCCAAATACTTTTCGCGGCGTTCAGGAGTAAGTTGGGCTTGACGCAACATGCGAATTGCTAAGCTCATACTAGTCAGAGGAGTACGTAGCTCATGACTCATACTGCTGATAAATTCTTCCTTAAGCTGATTTAACTCCTGTGCTTTCTTGATTTGCTGACGATTCCAATCATCTAATTTGGTTTGAATTTTAAAACTTTGTTGACGCAGAGCAGTTTCTGTTTTGTGGCTAAGCTGAATTTGAGCTATGGCAATCGCCACCGAGGGAGCCACAACCTTGAATAGTTTCTTCTCTTTGCTAGTCCAGGTATGGGGCTGCTTATACCCCAAAACAATGATGCCATTAACTGAATTCTGAAAGTGAGTCTGGATAACTAGGAGTGCCCTAGCAAAGAGTAGTTCTCCCAAACTAACTTCAGCTGTGCTGACTTTAGATTTTTGAAGATCAGAAATTGCCCGTATTTTTGCTACCTTCCCCTTGTCTTGCCATGGGATTTTGCTCCAACTTTCTGCTAGCTGGGGGTTCAGGTGTGAGTGGGGTTTTGAAAACCATAATCCCCTCTTGGTGGTAGGGACAGGATTTGCAACTGCACAAATCAGGCAGACATCTACCTGAAAAAACGCTCCTACAGCTTGGGCTATTGTCGTCAATAGTGTTGTCGAATCGGAGCTGGTCGTTATAATTGCGTTGATCTCTTGAGAGATATGGGCAAACTCAAGCATCCAATCATCTTGTTTGAAAACTGGTTTCAAAGCGTGGTTTGAGCGAGATAGGCTAGGCTTAGCGATTGGGACTGTTCTCAACAAGGTGTTCTTAAAGAAGGTTGATCTTTCTGTATCCATAGGACTTATGGCACAACTTTGGGTTAGTGGAGGTTAATTAAAGGAAGATAAATAACGGTAATAAGGAGTGAGAAAGCAAGAAAATCAAGCCTTTCGTCCCACTCCCATAGCACCTTCACCTGAGCCAGAAGTGTTGCTTAAACCGCTAGCACAGCTAAGGGTACTCACTAGTTCCGGCCAGTCTGTAAACTCTTTTCTGACTCCAAATTGGCTAGATACAGAAATCAGATTGGTAGTTTCCACAATTCTATTGTTCCCAGTTGTATTACTGCTGTAACAGCTTTCTGTATAGTTTCATTGCATACTGACAAATAGTTATTCATATTACTAAATATAGCGAAACTCCCCTCAAATTGATTGATAGTTAAGACTTAGCCTGCAAAGCCTGTAATCAGTGTTTGAAGTTCTCTCATAAACTATCAGAATCAGCCATGCTGAGAATTGTGTTTCATAATCTTTGATTGAGCGTGGGAGTGTATAAATCTAAGAGCGTTTCTGCTTTGCTTGAGCCTGAGCCGCATCGCTGTATTGGCGATAAAGTTTTACCCTATCTTGTGCCGTCTTGTAGTTCTTATGATCAGATTCAACCATATTCATTAAATCAGAAGCACGCTGCCATTTAGCTGCTAAATCCAGCCACTGAGCAGCCGTTTGGGCAGTTAGACCAGCAGCAGCAGCTTCTTCTGCCAGTCTAACTGCTTCTACAAAAGGATCAAAGGTAGGAGACGAGATAGCTTTTGTGGAATTACCTGGTTTATTTGAGGGTGAGGCTGGAGAATTTGGCGGCGAGGTTTTGCTCACAACATTGAGTTTTGTATTATACCTATAGAGCAACCCAATGGCTAACATGGCAAATAAGCTTAAGCTAATGCCAATGAAAACACCAGACCATAATCGGTTCTTCCTGCGAGGTTTGTAGGGAGAAACTGTAGGTAAATTGGGCTGCTTAGTCGGTAGTGTTTTTCTACTTTTTAGTTCAAGACTTAATCTTTGAAAAGGATTTGGTTTGACAATAGTTATTTCTTGAGACCAAAGTAGCTTTTCTGGGTTGCGCTTAATTTCGTCCAACCAAAGCAACTGTTGCTCTTGCACGATACGGCTGTTAATTTTGACTCGACGGATTTTACGTGGTGCAATTGCTTCAAGAATCTGCCGGATTTTTTCAACAACTACAGACTGCTCAAGTTGATCTACTAGTGCAGCTTCACACAAAAGTTGTAGGACACCTTCGTTCAAAATAGCTCTAGTCCTAATGCCTGTGTCTGCCAGTTTCTCATTCAGGGTTTGGATAATCGCCGCCACGCTACCTTGATGAGCTTGCCTAGCGATGTCGTCTATTTGGTCATGCATACTTAGAATTTCAGCCATGAATTTAGTAGCTATGCCTGACTTTCTTGTTTAGAGTATCAGCCTTTTGGCAGAGCTACCTTTCTACCTAGTTATTCCTCTGTCAGTTACCGTAGCTAGATCATGTTAATTTACCTAATCCTGTAGCTAGACAAGCTCCAGATCCATAGTCAGGTCGGGTGATTGAAGCGAGAGAGTTATCAGTCTTCGTCTAGGAGGAACTGCTAAAGACAATCCCTGACCTAGCTCAATTGCTACAACCATTGACAATTCACTAATAAACTTTGCCATTTTCTCAGAAGTTGCAGAAGCGTTATTATAGTACAATCTCATTAGTAGCCTAGTCATTTGTGGTTTTGTAGTGGGACTCAACCACAGTTGGTGTTAAAGCAACGCAGTTCCCTGTATTGTTTTGAATTAAGGTAAACGACTACGACTAGCCAAGACTTTACCTTGTTAGCTGCTTTAATTCTGAGCAATGTGTTTGATAGTTGAGGAAACCTAATTGCCTTAACGGAAGTTTACAATTAAGGGAATATTTAGAGCAAGTAGGAGGCTTTTTATGCTACTAAAATCTACTACCCGTCACGTTCGCATTTATACTGCCGAGGTTCAAAAGAACGAATTGGTAGAGAGTGATAATGTGTTGACCTTGGATGTAGATCCAGATAACGAGTTTAACTGGAACGAAGATGCCCTGCAAAAAATCTATCGTAAGTTTGATGAATTAGTAGAATCCTATAGTGGGTCTGATTTAACGGAGTATAACCTTCGTCGTATCGGCTCCGATTTGGAGCACTATCTGCGCTCACTTATACAAAGTGGTCAAATTAGCTACAACCTTGAGAGTAGGGTTCTCAACTACAGCATGGGTTTACCACAAGTGGAAGCACCAAGCAAGTAAGTAAATAGCTTTGCACCAAATATAATCACCTTGTTAGTCAATACTTGCTAGGCAAATTAGCTAAAAAATCTGGTAGACAGTTTGTGACTAGATCAATTTCAGCTCTAGATAGTTGCTTCCTTAATTAAAATAAAATGAAGGTAGTCTCTCTATAAAACCAACTCCTAGTTTGCCAACCACTCAAACTGATCGGTTCCCTTATTCGTAAAGATGTCTGAGCTTGTGTCTAGACAAAAACCAATAAATCCTTGGAGTTATAAACCTTGGTGGTGCCAACCCTGGTCAATACTACTAACGGGAACAATGATCATCGCTAGTAGCTGGGTACTAGCAAAAGCAGTTTGGCTAACTGTGATTATCTCTTGCCCAATTTTGGTATGGTGGACTTACTTTTTGTGGCTTTGGCCTGAGCTAATCAGGAAAAGTGGCATCCTGGAAAATCATCAGTCATCTAGCCAAGATTTTATCTCCCAAGTAAGAGATTCAGGCAGATGATGCAGCCAGCTCTCTAACCAGACGCTACAATCGGTAATCAATAGGCTTGTTTTGGCGATTCAAGAATGGGATTAATATCCCTGTCACGGCAGTGTGACTTGTAGCCAAATCATTACCGGCTGAACGTAGCGGAAAATTCCTATGGAAAATCCTACGGCAATGCTCCACTGCCCCAATATTAGTTGTCAAGCTCCCAATGCTCAGAGAAACAGATTCTGCGAGAAATGTCAAACGCCAATGCTCAGACGCTACCTATGGGCAATCGGCTCAGGTCTAGAAGCATATCAACCAGGAACGGTGATTCATGATCGCTATGTACTGGTTCGCCAGGCGGTTGTTCTAGATACTAAACCGGCGATTTCCCCAGAGACACCCCAGGAAATTCCCCAGAGCTTATTGCCTTATTTAAGGCTTTCTCCTTACCAATTACATATTCCTCAGTTATACGGGCAACTAGTCCTCCCAAATGGGCAAGATCAATCCCTAATCTGGCTGCTAGAAGAAGCCCCTATTTACCTAGATTCCCCAGAAAGGCAGGATAGTGAACCAGAAGGACAGCTATTACCAGAACTAGGCAGTGTTTGGAAAGATGCTCCAGCTATGCGCCAACTTAATTGGTTGTGGCAAATAGCTTCCCTTTGGCAACCCCTGAGTGTTGAAGGCGTTGCTGCTAGCTTGCTTACACCTGAACTGCTGCGAGTAGAAGGGCCTCTAGTTCGTTTGTTAGAGCTACAACCCAACACCAAAACAACACCAACCCTCAAACAACTTGGTCAGCTGTGGTCACAATGGTTAGTAGGAGCATCACCCCCCATTGCTAAGTTCCTCGAAAACATCTGTACCCAGCTCAAGAAAAAACAAATCAAAACCTCGGAGCAACTGATAGCGCAGTTAGATCAGAAGCTTTTTGAGTGTGGGCGATCGCAATTGCGTCGTTATAACATTTTTACAGGTACTGATTCCGGCCCTGCTCGCTCTCACAACGAAGATGCTTGCTATCCGCCTAGTGGTCAGCAGAACCCTTACTCAGCTGACTCGGAAGCATTGGCAATCGTTTGTGATGGCATCGGAGGGCATGAAGGAGGCGAAGTCGCATCTCAATTGGCGATTGACAAGCTGCGAGAGCTAGTAGTTCCCCTACAAGGCAAGTCCCATAACCCAACAGACATTACCCTGGAATTAGAGAATGCTGTTTGTGCTGCTAATGACCTAATTAGCCATCGCAACGATATTGAACAGCGTTCTGAGCGGCAACGGATGGGGACGACCCTAGTCATGACCCAAACTCACGCCCATGAAGTCTACATTACCCATGTAGGAGATAGTCGGGTTTATAGGGTGACTCGTCACAACTGCCACCAACTTACCCAAGATGATGATTTAGCCTCACGGGAGGTCAGACTGGGCTATTGTCTTTATCGCAATGCCATTCAACAGCCCACATCCGGCTCTTTGGTACAGGCGTTAGGTATGGCATCATCCTCAACGCTCCATCCCACCGTACAGCGCCTTATTTTAGATGAAGACTGCGTTTTTCTACTTTGTTCTGACGGATTAAGTGACAATGACCGTGTTGAACAATACTGGCAAACGGAAATTCTGCCCATCCTGGAAAGGCAAGTTGACGTAAAAACAGCAGCAGAACGACTCGTCGAGATTGCTAATAGAAAAAATGGTCACGACAATGTTACGGTTGCTTTGCTCCACTGCCAAGTGGCAAGCATATCCGAAGATGGGCAAACAGAACTATCAGTGCCTCAACCATCTCGAGTAACGATAGCTCCGACAACATCTGCACCAGTCACCGATGCTAGCACTGCTTCAACGAAGATGGAGACACAGCTGTTGCCCACAGCTCGTGCAGCTAGAACTCCCTGGGGTCTGTTGTTGGGAATTTTCTGCCTACTACTATTAGGTGGGGCAATTTCTTATTTGCTGATGCCAGGGGTGAGTAGGGTTGTTGACCCCTTGGTTGGTCTTGCTCCAGAGTCCGATTCTGAGCAAGAAGATATTATCACTGGTGTACCAAAGGCAGCTAGCCCCTCCCCACCAGCCAGCTCAACAGCTGAAACTTCAGATGTTTCTGCATTAGAACCACCCACGCAGATTCAAATTGTTAGTTCAGCTAATACCAATCCTGATGGTAGCAAAACACCACTTCTGCTACGCAGAACACCGCCACCAGAAAATCAATCACAACCAGTGGTAGGTATTGTGCCAGCAGGTAGTGTTTTGCAAATAATCGCCAAAGAGGATACACAGCAAGATATTTGGCTAAAGTTGCAAGTTTGCGCTCCTGGTAATAATAGCTCTCAGACTAAACCACCAAGTCCACGTCCAACTCCTACTGCAAGTCCCGAAAAGTTAGCTCTTCCATCACCTCAACCAGTGAAACGGGGTAATGAAGGTTGGATCAAAGAAACTGAGATTAGACCCTTCATTGACCCCAATTTTGCCCAAACCTCCGGTCAACCTAGTCAATGTGTGCCTAGCACCCCTAGTTCACCACCAACTGAATAGACTTCTTAGACAAGTTAGGGAAAGGGGAAGGATTTAATTGAACTTTTCCCTTTAACCTTTTTTATCCAGGACTGATTGGAGTAGATAAAGTAACTGTAAAAATACTACCTTCACCTAACTTAGAGCGCACAGCAACAGTTCCACCCATACCCTCAACCAAGGTTTTCACAATTGATAAACCTAAACCAGTACCACCAATCGAACGGGTTCGTGCTTCATCAACTCGGTAGAAACGCTCGAATATGCGAGATTGCTGTTGTAAAGGAATACCCTGACCCCTATCTTGTACTTGGATTGTTACCTTTTGACTTATTCGTTGTAACCTAACTGTTACTGATCGGTCTGCTTCTGAGTATTTAACTGCGTTGTCAATTAAGTTAAGCAAAACTTGTTTGAGGCGATCGCGATCTGCTTTTACTTCAATCCGGTCGTTGCTCTCCTCTAATTTAAGGACTCGATGGCTATATTGCTCTGCCATTGAGATGACTTCCGCCACTAATTCATTAAGTAGCAAAGGTTCCAAGTTAAAGTGCATACGACCATTGTCAGCCCGTGCTAGGTCAAGTAAATCTTGCAATAACTGGATAGTACGGTCAGCTTCTGAAGCTGCTATGGAGAGGGCTTCTTGCTGTGGTAGTGTTAAATTAGTACCTCGTCGCAGTGTACTTTGTAGGTAACCAGAAACAATTGTCAAAGGTGTTCGCAACTCATGGGAGACATTGCTGACAAATTGGCGCTGCTGTTCCCAGGCATCAAATAGGCGAACTAACATTTTGTCAAAAGTTTGAGCTAATTCTCTAACCTCAGAAGGAGCACGCTCAAGATGGATGTGTGCTTGACCCAAATCATTAGCAGAAATCGTCTTAGTCAGTTGAGAAATCTCGCGCAAAGGTTTAAGCGATCGCTGCACATAGAAAGCAATTGCTACTGTTATTGCCATTATGGACATAACACTGACGATGCCAAAAGTCCGAATCAGACTCAAGAACATGCTGTACTCGCTGGTAATATCTTTAGCTACGTAAAATATGCCCAGCTTTTTGCCCTTAACTAGTAGGGGAGTACCGCAGGCTACCCAATAGCGTCCTTTAACTTGCTCTACTGTGGGGATAAATGACATCTGAGCAGTTAGTTGAGAATTTAACAAGCCAATATTAGGCTCAAACTTTAAAGCCTCAGAACCGGCGGTAACAGAGCCATTAGCTCCCTCAACCCACATTAAGGTATTGCCGGTTGTCAGGTTATTAATCGCTTTTTGCATACCCGTGGTCATGGGTACCATATCACTGTAGATTTCTACATCCTGGGGGAAACGCTCAGCGATGTAGCCAATGTGCTGCTTTTGACTAGTAACCAGGATTTGTTGCATACTCCAAATGGTCAAAATAGCAACACAACCCAATCCTGTCGCTGTAACAACAGTAATTCCCACAGTCAGGCGCACCTGTAGGGAAGACGAGTCAAGCTTGCGCCCTAACCCTACTATCTCGCTAAGAAAATCACGGAAAAATTTCATGGGGAGAGCAATTGGGCAATTTTGAGAGCCTATTGATTGTCAGATTAACGATTAATTCTGAGAAACTCATTAAAGTGACAATTGTTCAGGGTTTGTGGCTAATGGAAGGCTTGAATCAAGGAATAAATTAGATGTTTTGGTACGCTGGTGAATTAAAGTCTAGCCCCACTCTCGAACTAGCAATTGATGAGCCAGGGTTACTTTACGGTGCAACGGTGTTTACCACATTGCGGGTTTATAGTCAATCTTTGGCAAGTCCGTTGACTAATTGGAACAGTCACTGCGATCGCCTTAAATCGAGTTTAAAAACTTTCAGCTGGCAGCAACCCGACTGGCAAAGGTTAAGGGTAGGAGCAGAGGCCATCGGTAGATCGTATCGAGTACTTAGGATTACTATTTTTCCAGATGGTCGAGAATGGATAACAGGAAGACATTTGCCCTCTGACTTGGCAGAGCGTCAACAAAACGGCATCACGGCTTGTTTAGTAGATGCCCCACAATATCAGCGTTGGCTGCCAGAACATAAAACTGGTAACTATCTATCTGCTTGGCAAGCCAAGCAAACTTCACGACAACAGGGAGCAAGTGAGGCAATTTTAGTCAACGAGCAGGGCAATTGGTTAGAAACTAGTACCGGCAACCTCTGGGGTTGGCAACAGGGCAGTTGGTGGACACCACCTTTAGAGGCAGGAATTTTAGCAGGAGTGGTAAGAGAACAATTAATCAGTTGGTTGGGACAACAAGGAATAGTCGTGCGACAGGAACCTTTTGAGAGCAAATTAGTCAGGAACTTTGAGGTGATGGCTTACACCAACAGCGTTCTAGAAGTAATTCCTATCCACACAGTCCTTCAATCACCTCAACCCCTAACCTATCAACCCTTTCACTCTCAGCTTAAGCAGTTGCGGAGTCTTTGGTTACGAGGAAATTAAATAATCTATTTTGCCCCAAACTCAACAAATACAGGGATTTTCAGGGAGTAAAAACAGCCAAAAACAAGCTTTTCTGAAGGCAAGTTCGCCAATTAATCGTGAGAAACGTTAACATTAGTTAATACAATTAGCCTATTCAACGTCCTCACATCCTAAATTTTAGGAGGAAATTAGTAGTGAATAAAAAGTGGAGAAATGCCGGGTTGTATGCACTGCTAGCGATAGTAGTAATCGCCTTGGCAACAGCATTTTTTGACGGCAATAACCGCCAAACCCAGGAGACTTGGAAATATAGCAAACTAATTAATGAAGTAGAAAGTGGCAAAATTCATACTGTCAAACTCAGCGCAGACAGAAGCAAAGCCCTTGCCACCACTCCAGACGGGCAGCAGGTAGTAGTTAACCTGCCCAATGACCCCGATTTGATTAACATTCTGACAAAAAATAATGTAGATATTTCGGTCAGACCTCAGAATGATGACAATCTCTGGGTCAGAGCCTTAAGTAGTCTCTTTTTCCCAATACTGCTGCTGGTAGGATTGTTTTTCTTGCTGCGCCGTGCCCAAAGTGGTCCTGGTTCTCAGGCGATGAACTTTGGTAAGTCCAAAGCGAGAGTGCAAATGGAGCCGCAAACCCAGGTTACTTTTGGGGATGTTGCTGGTATTGAACAAGCCAAATTAGAACTTAATGAAGTTGTTGACTTCCTCAAAAATGCTGACCGCTTTACTGCTGTAGGGGCGAAGATTCCCAAAGGCGTGTTACTAGTTGGACCTCCAGGAACAGGTAAAACCCTCCTAGCCCGTGCAGTTGCCGGAGAAGCTGGCGTTCCCTTCTTCTCAATCTCTGGTTCAGAGTTTGTGGAGATGTTTGTTGGTGTTGGTGCTTCCCGTGTACGTGACTTGTTTGAACAAGCCAAAAGCAATGCTCCCTGTATTGTCTTCATCGATGAAATTGACGCTGTGGGTCGTCAGCGGGGTGCAGGCTTAGGCGGTGGTAACGATGAACGGGAGCAAACCCTCAACCAGTTGCTGACAGAGATGGACGGCTTTGAGGGAAATACAGGCATTATTATTATTGCTGCCACTAACCGCCCAGATGTACTAGATGCTGCCTTGCTGCGTCCTGGTCGTTTTGACCGCCAGGTTGTCGTAGATCGTCCTGACTACGCCGGACGTCTAGAGATTCTTAATGTCCACGCTCGTGGTAAGACCTTAGCGAAAGACGTTGACCTAGAAAAAATTGCTCGTCGTACCCCTGGTTTTACGGGAGCAGACCTATCCAATCTACTCAATGAAGCGGCAATTTTGGCAGCCCGTCGCAACCTCACAGAAATTTCTATGGATGAGGTTAATGATGCCATTGACCGGGTACTGGCAGGCCCAGAGAAGAAGGACAGAGTAATGAGCGAGAAGCGCAAAACTCTGGTTGCTTATCACGAAGCAGGTCATGCTTTAGTTGGTGCTTTAATGCCTGACTATGACCCAGTGCAGAAAATTAGTATTATTCCTCGTGGTCGTGCTGGCGGTTTAACTTGGTTTACTCCCAGTGAAGACCGGATGGATTCAGGTTTGTATTCCCGCTCTTATTTGCAAAACCAAATGGCAGTAGCCTTGGGTGGTCGTCTGGCTGAAGAAATTATCTTTGGTGAAGAGGAAGTAACCACTGGTGCTTCTAACGACTTACAACAAGTAACTCGCGTTGCACGGCAGATGATCACTCGCTTTGGTATGAGTGAGCGCCTCGGTCCTGTTACACTAGGTCGTCAAAATGGCAATATGTTCCTTGGTAGAGAAATTGCCTCAGACCGCGATTTTTCCAATACCACCGCAGCAATAATTGACGAAGAAGTTCGCAAGTTAGTTGATGAAGCCTACAGTCGGGCTAAAGAAGTTTTAGTGGGCAACAAACATGTTCTCGATAAGCTAGCAGATATTTTGGTTGAAAAAGAAACCGTTGATGCTGAAGAACTGCAAGAAATCTTGGCAAATAATGATGTCAAAATGGCAGCGCTCGCTTAGCAAAAAGTTTTTTACTCGCTAATTATTGACTAGTTATTTTGACAGTTTTTGAGGCAGTGTCTTAGGGCGCTGCCTTTTTTTACTGCTCTTTTTGATTGGCGACCTTTGACAAAAGAGGTCAGCAATAACTTGCTATTTATGCTCATACTGGTTTTACTTCATGAAAACGGTTGTAGTCGATAATCCAATTTCCGTCTTTCTTTCTGGTAAATATATCTACGAAGCACATGTCCCAGATAATCTCTGACTCAATGTAGGAGTGGCGAGCATGAATAGTCTGGGAAACTGTTTCATCCAAACCTGTGATAGTTACGACAATTTCTGATTCCATCTGGCACAGTGACTCTGGTGTGAGCCTAGACAAGGGGCTGTTTTCGTCAATAGAATGCATTACTGTCCAAGTCAGGGCAAAAATGGGGGTTTGGCTGCGCACTAATGGTAAATCGTAGAAGCGACGCATAGAAATTCCCTCTTCTGTCACTTCGTTGCACAGTAAGCTGACTCGCACCTGAGCTTCTAAAATTTGGTTACGGCGCTCATTGGCTGTGCGCAACATCAAAGTTGGTACACCGTTGTAGGGGCAAACTACGGCTACACGGCTAAAAAGAACTCTGCCTGTAGGACGGGAGAAGCGGGCAAACATTAAGCCGGTTGCCATCGATAACCCTGTCAAACCAGCCAGAGCTTCAACAGCGACGAGTATATTGGCATAGTCCGTGCGCGGATACATGGCACCGTAGCCGATAGAAGACATGGTTTGAACGCTGAAGAAAAAGGCATCGGCAAAGGAGCCAGAACGAGCGTTCTCAATACAATCTCCTCCAGCTAGGTATAAGAGGGCAAATAGAACATTAGTTAGAATGTAACCTGCGGCAATTATGGCTAGAAACCAAGGCCAGTCAAGGATGAGAAGTAGATGGTAAGGGTCACGCCAATGAGAATTTGAGCCACCTTTTCTCACTACATTGTTGAACCGTCTCCGTCCTCGGTTAACTAAGCGTGGTTGTGAGGAGTTACAAGGAAATTTATTCATTATTAAAAAGCAAAGCGGGACGCTACAAGCTTATAGCTACGTTCCCGCAAGATTTTGGTAAACCATACAATGGTTGTTGAGTTTTTCCCTGATATTATTCCTTGGCTAGGGTTGTTCTGGCTTACCCTGCTCCTTGTTAAGTTCAACGATGGCTGAGTGAGCAACCGCTAGACTCAAACGCGCCTGTTCAACGGGAGATAAATTCTGCCACTCAACAGTTCTAACCCAACCAGGAATCCCTTCTTTAGCTGTTTCGGAAGTACTTCGCATTGCATAGGCCCAAGGACGAGCCAAGACCAACAGGTCGTCTTCTGCCCAATTAGACAACAAAGGCTTGACACACAGCACAAGCTGGTCAGCTAAAGACACGTTAGTCGAGAAAACTCGTCGTGCAGCGTTGGCGATCGCTTCCAAACGTTCTTGGGGAACCAAAGCTTGAAACTTCTCTGCTAAAGATGACTGTAATTGCTCATCTACAGATGGGACAGCCGGTGTCCAGCAGCGCTGAAGTTGACCAAATAAACTTTGCGTAGCTTCAGAAATTTCCTGTTCATTTTGCTCTAACTCAAGGTCAAAATTACTTTCTAGTTCAACAAAATAAGTTTCTGTTTCTGGGTCAGCAGGATTCCAAGGATAATAATCCTCAGGGTTTAATAGTGCTTCTAGTAGTTCTCCTTGTACTTGCCTCAAAGCTTCCTCACGATCTTCATACTGAACGTTTTGGTTTGCCATAATGCCCCTCATATCTCTATTTGGTAGATGAACCTTGACATGCATACCTACATCAGCACGTCAGTGAGTTCCGCAATAGCAGATAAAATACACGATATTGGTAATAGAAAGCTATGGTTTCTTGCTTAGGTAAGCTTTTTGCTGGAAGATTCTTGAGATTCAATCAAAAACTCCAGTACTTGACCGTGAGTACTACCAAATTTCAGCAGGATACCTGATTGCAAGGGAACTTCCTGATGGTTTAGTTTTTGCCAACCATTACCATGGGAGATCATCGTACCGTTGCGAGAAAAATCTCGTAAAAAGTAAGTCTGATTTTCCGCTTGAGTTGGGTAGCCATCGCAACGGCAGATAATCTCTGCATGTTTTTGACTAACCCACTGCTCCGGAATTACCAAATCGTTATCTTGGGAACGACCAACCCGCATCAGTCCACCTCGAATTCGCCACGTCCTATTAGTAGTTGATTCAAGAGAACGCACAGTTGCAACCGATTTTTGGGAGCCAATCCAGCTAGGTGGAACACTGGGTAGCTCTGTGATGTTATCTTCTATTGGTTTAATTAATTCTCCGTCAAACTCAGGATGCATGTAAAGCACCGGCAAAGTCCAGGCAGGTTGATTGTACTTGTAGAGGGTCAAAAGTTGCTGCCTTGCCACGGCCACAGCTTGATCAATGGGCATCCTGGCAGCTAAGGCTTGGGCAAGAGCCTGAATAAAACTCAAAGCTTCTTGGTCAGCAATTGAGTCACGCATCCCCAAGACAGCTGGCACCCCTTGCCGAATCAGCACCTCAGCTAAACTGCTATGGGCAACGGTTTGGGAACCCAATTGGTCAGGTTGGGCACCCCAACAAGCATTAAAAACAGCTAAGGTAACCTGAGTACGTACCAAGACTTGAGCCAGTTCTGTGCCGCTCATAGCAGCATCCGGTCGCACGAATAGTAAACCCCCATCTGGTGCTGGCTCACCATGTCCTGCATAAAACATGATGTTATAGGCACCTGTTTCCAAAGCCTCGATTAGTTGAGCTGGTGTTGGTTGTAGCATTTTTTTGACATGGCAGGCAACTGGTAAATCTGAGTTATCCCTACCAGTACTGACTTGTCCAGCAGCTTTGAGAACTTTGGCTAGAGCATCTGCTTCCTCGTCAAGCTGCAAATCAGCAGCTGAGAAGTTAGGTTTTTGAGGAGTTTGCCCTAGTACGAGCAGAATACTTAATGACTGATTGGAGGGGGAAAAAAGCTGAAGAGAATCAACTTCGATGGTGGTACGGCTAAATAGCAATTGCTGGGAAAGAGAAATTGCCTGTTTACCAACCATTGGCTGCATAATTTCCCAGGGCAGAGGGATAAAATTGGGATCGCGAACTTCCAGTCTTAAGCGCAGAGGCTTACCTTGTCCCATCGCAATTCCTTGACTTTTTTCCAGGGTATTTTGAATCGGTCCTTGAAAAAGCCACTGCCACAGTTCAATGCCTAAACGCTGCATAAGACTACTACTGTAGCTAGTTGTCTGAGCAAGATTATCCAGGTCATGCTCTATTAAGATAGGCTCAGATGTATGATCTAGAAGAGGAATATGAGGAAGTTGCCCTAGAGAAAACATCTCCTGCCAAGCTAGCCATGTCTGAGTCAGAGCTTTAGACCAGGTAGTATCGTGGTGCACCATACCTCCAGGGTAGGGTGCTTTTAAAACCCAAATTGCCATATTTTCTGCTCCAGCTGCGTTAAGACGAGTAAGCGCCAAGCTGAGGCAGGGATTTTTGTTAGCAGACATTAAAAGCCCATAATCAGAGCCAATTTACTATTCTATTATTAGTCTACAGAGTCTTAGTGAACTTGATGTGCTTTGTTTGTCCTACCGCTGCGAAATATTGCTGGTGCTTATTTTAATGCTTTGATAACAGTCCAATCACTTATATGCTTTCCATCCTTTGTTAACAAATTCTAGTGTAAAAGCTTGCTTGTAGTCAGTTTCTGGTTTAAACACCCCCACATTCACCATGCTCTCGAAGAAAGACTTCCAACCATCCTCGGTCATTGCACCAATACCTTTTTTCTCGGCATCACCTGAGAGAAGCAGACCATATTCTTTAATTTTTTCTAAGGTATAAGATAGTTGAGTATCCGTCATCTCAGGGTTGGCTTTTTTAATCAGCTCATTGCCAGGTAGTGGATTTTCCAAATAACTGTACCAGCCTTTAATCGAAGCATCTACAAACCTTTGCACCAAGTCGGGATTATTTTCAACTAGTTCTTTTCTCGTTTCAATTGTGGTTGAGTAGGGTGTATAACCATGGTCTGCTAAAAGGATGACTACAGGTTCAAATTCTCCCTCTTTTTGAATTTGGTAAGGTTCTGAACTTAAATATCCTTGCTGAACAGCTTCTTCTTCCTTCAAGAAGGGAGCAATACTGAAGTTATAAGGGCGCTTTTGCTCATCAGTATATCCGTACTTGGCCTTGAGAAAACGCCAGTAGGTGCTATTGGCAGCAACAGAAATGTAGAGTGGTTTACCTCGAAAGTCTTCTAGGGAGTCATTCCCTACACCTGGATGGGCGATTAAAACTTGAGGGTCTTTCTGAAAAATGGCTGCTACAGTAATTTTAGGAATTCCTGCTTCGACTGCTTTGATAGCGTCAGAACCGTACCCCATGAAGAAATCTACGGTCTTACCCATCAGTAGCTGAGTACCATTCACTTGAGCGCCACCCATTTTGATGGTGACATCCAAATTATGCTCTTGATAAATGCCAGTGGCTAAGGCTTGGTAAAAACCACCATGTTCTGCCTGAGCATACCAATTAGTGCCATAGGTGACTTTGTCTAATGAGTCGCTGCTAGCCTGATCTGAAGATGATTGATTTATTTGATTAGCACAAGCAGTAAGTAATTGACCGCTTACTACCAAAGAACTACATTGAAGGAATTTGCGACGATTAAATTGCACAATCTAGTTGTCTTAAGCTAACTTGGAAAGCTCTTTAGCCATGTCAAAGTCCTTTGCGGTCAAGCCTCCGGCATCATGGGTTGTCAAAGCAATAGTCACCTTGTTATAGGAAATTGATAAATCAGGATGGTGTCCGGCTTTTTCGGCTGGCTCAACAATTTTATTAATAAAGTCAATTGCTTCAACGAAACCGGAAAACTCTTTTGTAACCTTCAGTTTTTTACCTTCAACTTTCCAGTCTTCTAGTTGTTTGGCTTGTTCTTGTATTGCTGCTTCACTCAGTAGTTCAGCCATTCTCTTTAAATCTGACCTAAATGAATTGTGTTAATTAGCTTTGAAAATTTTTAGTTTTTTATAGAGGAATAAAGCAAAAAACTATCCGCTCTCAGGGACGTGTTTTGGATAAATCCATGACACTCAGAGCTGAGAGCGGTCTAGCGGGTCTTTTGGTTGAAACCTGACTGCCGGGAGGAACTCCGACCAGCCTGGTATTTCTACTAACGTTCTCCTAAGAGAACCAAGCTGACTGCTAGAGAACAGCCCCGGCGCACAGCCGGCTAACTTCAACCAAATGACCCATGCTTTTACTACTATCTACCATGGGCATCACCTCCAAAATTTTATAAACTACATTTTATTGACTCCCTCTTCCACTGGAGAAGCAGGCTTTTGGCACTTAAGTAAGTAATAGTCTTTTGCTAGAGGCTTGCCTCCAAAAAGGCTTTAAACTTACTTGTTTAACCTTTGCTGCCTTTTGTTGGGGTCAATCACCGTGCAAAAACGGCGGCTAGTCTGTGTTTCTCGTTTCCGCCCTTCTTTTCAGATCAGCAGCTCGCAGCGCTGACCTTCTCAAGGACGCCTCTCTAAAGATAGCACAGCCTCTCAATCAACAGTACCAATGTATGGGAATCAAAGATTATTATCTTTAGTTTTTAACCCAATGCAGAGCTTGCAAAGTATAGTAAAAATACATAATGCAAAGTCAAGCAAGGGGAATTCCCGTTTTCCTACTTTATTCTTCCGAGCGTAGGATACTTTTACAAAAATATATAGGTATGGTAGTCTCCCTTGCACTACTGTTTGCCTCAACGAGGTAACATGATGATCAGTAGGGATGATGTATGTCTTTCTGCAACGGTGTGAGGATGAGGATGATGTCTAAGTTAGTGTGGAAATTACTGTTCGTTAGCCCAGCTGTATTAGGTGCAACCTTAATTGTTTCGGCAGGTCAAGCTAGTGCAACTGAAGAACCAGGCAGAGTTTTGGCTGAAAGTAAAGCCGTTACAGAATCGAAACAGACAATCGAAGTCAAGTCGCTGGCTAAGACGGCAAACCTCCAGGCTCAGTCCGTAAAAATCCAGGCAACAGAGGAATTTGCCCCTGCGACAACAGAAGAGACTGTCTCATCGCCAGAAAAGGTTACAGTCCCTGATTTTAGCGTCGTAACTCCTACTCAGTTGGACTCGGCAACAGCGTCTCCAGCTGTGGAAACCTTAGTTGCCCAGACTCCTCCTACATCTGAGCAAAGGGAGGTGTTAGAGCAAATCAATCGCTATAGTTCTGAGGGAAACAGCAATTCTCAAAACCAAGTAACTAATGTCTCCCAGCTGCGAGACGTTTCACCTGGAGACTGGGCTTTTGAGGCTCTGCGTAGTCTGGTTGAACGCTACGGTTGTATTGCTGGATATCCCGATGGCACCTACCGTGGTAACCGACCAACGACTCGTTTTGAATTTGCTGCCGGTTTAAATGCTTGTTTACAACAGATTGAGCGTTTGATTCTCGCCAGGGAAGATGCCGTAACCCGCGAAGATTTTGAAACCTTAGAGAGGCTGATTCAGGAGTTTGAAGCAGAACTTGCAACCCTGGGTACAAGAGTAGATAACCTGGAAGGTCGAGTCTCTTTCCTAGAGGATCATCAGTTTTCAACCACTACCAAGCTAGCTGGTGAAGCAATCTTTGCTGTAACAGACGAGTTTGGTACTGGTGCTGAAAATAATACAGTCTTTCAGGATCGGGTTCGCTTGGACTTAAACACCACCTTCACAGGTCAGGATCGCTTGGTCACCCGACTAGCGGCAGGTAATGCTCAAGACTTTAATCTTCCTGCTGGCACTCTCTCAGAAGCAACTCAGACCTTTGATGTTGTTGCTTCCGAAGGCAACGATGTTGTCGTAGACTGGTTAGCCTACTACGGTGTCTTTGCTAGCTCTCGTATTTACCTGGCAGCCTCTGGTGGTATTCATAGCGACTATGCTCCCACCCTTAACCCCTACTTCGATGATGCTGACGGGGGTAGCGGTGCTCTATCTACTTTTGCCACCCAGAACCCTATCTATCGCATTGGTGGTGGCGCAGGTGGAGCTATCAGCCTCGGTGTTGGTCCCTTGGAGAGTATCTTAGGTCCAAGTACCCTGACCGTCGGTTACCTAGCTGGCCCTGATGCAGCTGATCCGGACGAGAAGAATGGTCTGTTCGATGGTGACTACGCTGCCTTAGCTCAGTTGAATTTCAACCTCGGTGACAGAATTGGCCTTGGTGCTACCTATATCCATGCCTATCACACCACAGGCAGCCCCATCTTTGACCAAGGTGGTGCCAAAGCTGCTGGTACTGCGATTGTCGGTACTGTATTGGCAAATAACCCGTCTTCAATCTTAGCCGGTGGCGATGTACCAGTTGTTACTAACTCCTACGGTGTACAAGCTGCTTTCCGCCTGAGTGAAAATATCTCAATTAGTGGTTTTGGCACCTACACCGACACAATCCTAGTCGGTCGTGGAGGAGGTGAAGGCTGGACTTACGGAGGTGGAGTTGCCTTATCCGACTTGGGTAAGGAAGGAAATATCTTAGGTATTTTCGGTGGTGCTCAACCCTACATGGGCAATATAGATGCCGTAGATGGTAATCAAAGGGTTGATGAAGTACCCTACCACGTAGAAGCTTTCTACAAGTACCAGTTGAACGATAACATTTCCATCACTCCTGGCGTGATTTGGTTGATTAACCCTAACCAGGAAGATCAAGATGACGCTGTAATTGGTACCCTAAGAACTACTTTCACTTTCTAATCTAGTTAGGTCGCTTTCCTGAAGATAGTTGAAAACTAGCTAGTTATAAAGCCCTGCCCTAAAGCAGGGCTTTTTGCCTTATATAAACAAACAAACCCTACCGTAGAACCGGGGTATACTGGGGATGATTATCACTAACAGGAACCAATAATTAACCTGTGGAACTTGCCTGTAAAACAGAATATGCCCTGCTTGCATTGTTAGAACTAACAACTCACTACAATGCAGGAGAGCCTTTACAAATCAAACAGATAGCAACGGTACAAGGTATCCCTGATCGGTATTTAGAACAACTGCTAGCAACCCTAAGGCGTGGTGGTTTAATACGTAGTCAGAGGGGAGCTAAGGGAGGCTATCTGCTGGCGCGAGAACCCTGGAAAATTAGCCTGCTTGACGTTATAACTTGTCTAGAAGGTAAGGATTCAAAAGTAGCAAAGAAAGATTCCACCCCAAGAACAGCAGAATGTGCCGTAGTCACGGAAATTTGGCAGGAGGTACAAGCTCGTGCCAACGATTTGTTGCGAGAGTATACCCTTCAAGATCTGTCGGAGAAGCGGGATGCTAGAAAGCAGCTTGATATTATGTATTACATTTAGAACTTTAGTACCCTTGTCCACTCCATTAGAGGAAAAAAATAGTAAAACCTTAAAGTTTTTTGGAACAGAAAGAGAACAAGCAGTAATTTCACCTAGTATTCTAGTCGTGTTACTACCATCTGTGTTCTCAAAACCTTACGTTTTTCTGATTAGCGACCCAATAGCATAAGACACTCTGCTGGTCACTTATACACTAGTGCATCATAGCCTAGAAAAAAGGATTGCTGGTGTAGTTTTCTCAGTTACAGAGTTGGACGAGAGCTTCAGTATGGTAAGAGCTAGTAGTTAACCAATAACTAATTTTTCAAATCATGGGAATAGCAAAAAATATTACGGAGTTAGTTGGTCGGACACCATTGGTAGAGTTGAACCGCATTCCGCAAGCAGAGGGCTGTGTAGCACGCATAGTTGTCAAACTAGAGGGTATGAACCCAGCAGCTTCTGTTAAGGATCGCATCGGGGTCAGTATGATTAACGCTGCACAGCAGCAGGGGCAGATTACCCCTGGTAAAACTGTATTGATAGAACCAACTTCAGGTAATACGGGTATCGCTTTAGCGATGGTCGCAGCGGCAAAAGGTTACCGACTAATTTTGACAATGCCTGACACCATGAGCCTGGAGAGACGGGCGATGTTACGAGCCTACGGTGCTGAACTTGAACTTACGCCAGGGATTCAGGGAATGGGGGGCTGTATCCGTCGCGCCCAAGAGATTGTCGATTCCATGCCGGATGCCTATATGCTACAACAGTTTAACAATCCAGCTAACCCTGAAATACATAAAAAGACTACTGCAGAGGAAATCTGGGAAGATACGGAAGGACAGGTAGATATTCTGGTGGCCGGTATTGGCACTGGTGGCACAATTACTGGTGTCTCTGAGGTAATTAAACAGCGCAAACCCAGCTTTAAAGTAATAGCTGTTGAGCCCCAAAATAGCCCTGTCTTGTCGGGTGGCTCTCCAGGTCCTCACAAAATTCAAGGCATTGGCGCTGGTTTTGTACCTAAAGTTCTCAAATTTGAGCTAATAGATGAGGTCGTTACTGTCACCGATGAGGAGGCGATTAGCTATGGTCGTCGTCTAGCTAGGGAAGAAGGAATACTCTCTGGTATTTCTTCAGGAGCAGCGCTCTGTGCTGCTGTTAAGGTAGCCAAACGTGCCGAAAATGAAGGACGTTTGATTGTGATGATTCAACCAAGTTTTGGGGAGCGCTACTTAAGTACCCCTCTCTTCCAAGATCCAGAACCGCGAGCGGTAGCAACCTTAAGCTAACGTTAGAGTAGTTAAGTTATTTGAAGGTTAAACGGGGGCGCAGAGTTTTTTGCGCCTCAGTAGCTTGAAGGTATTATGAGAATTCTTAAGGGAAAATTTTCAGCCTCGTTAGCTAGTTTACCTGACTCATATTGAAGCTACCTAAAAGCATTCAAATGTCAGATTATAACCACTACCAAACTCTGGATGTTAGCATTCAAGCTACACCAGAAGAGATCAAACAAGCTTACCGGCGTATGGCTAAGCTTTTTCATCCAGATTGCCAGCAAAGAACTGCCGATCCAGATAAAATAGTCCGGATTAATGCTGCTTACGAGGTACTAGGCAACCCTAGCAGTCGTCGGCACTACGATCAACAATTGCGCTACTCTCAGTTTTATTCAGAAATTCGGAGTAGACAGCAGCGCACAGCCGCCGCTCAACGTTCTTACCAGCGTCATCGACAAACTGCTAAAGATACCGAAACCCATTTGCAAAATTGGTTGGGGCAAGTATATGAACCTGTAAACAACTTAATCGACCCCATCCTTAGTTCTCTAGAACTGCAAATCGATGAGTTGGCCGCTGACCCCTTCGATGATGAGCTGATGGCGGATTTCCAAGCTTACTTGGAAGAATGTCGCCATTACCTCAATCAGGCTCAACGGACATTTCGTTCTCAACCAAATCCTGCCAATGTGGCTGCTGCCGCGGCGAACCTCTATTACTGCCTCAATCAGTTGGGAGATGGCATAGAAGAGTTAGAGTTTTTTACTCTTAACTACGATGACTACTATTTACACACAGGTCAAGAACTGTTCCGTATTGCTACTAATCTTTACTACGAAGCTCAAGATGCCGTCAAGAATATGGCTTGATGATTGAGTTTAGGCTGATTGGAACTTAATTTTTTAACCCCCATCCTACAAGACTTAAATCTATCACCAAAATTCGTTTATTCTGAAGATAGAGTCAGTTCACGGAACTTTACAATTTCAGTCAGAGAAAACTAATGAGATGCATTATTAATCGCCGTACTCAGTTTTCATCAAGTCATCGCTACTGGTTGTCAGAGCTAAGTGATGCTGAGAATGTAAAGCAATTTGGTCTATGCAGTCGCTTTCCTGGACACGGACACAACTATGTACTGTACGTTTCCTTAAGCGGTGAGCTAGACAAGTATGGCATGGTGCAAAACTTGTCTGAAGTTAAACAGGTAATTAAGCGTGAAATTACCAATCAGCTAGACTTCGCTTACCTCAACGATGTCTGGTCGGAATTTCAGCAAACTCTACCCACTACAGAAAATATGGCGCGGGTGATTTGGCAACGTTTAGCCCCTCACCTGTCCTTAGCTAATATTCAACTATTTGAACATCCAGAACTTTGGGCTGATTATCAAGGAAACGGCATGGAAGCATATCTTACTCTAAGCACCCACTTTAGCGCAGCTCACCGTCTCGCTCATCCTGACCTAAGCTATGAAGAAAATAGCGAAATTTACGGCAAATGTGCTCGTCCCAATGGTCATGGACACAACTATCATCTAGAAGTAACTGTCAAAGGTGAAATTGATCCGCGTACCGGCATGATTGTAGATCTAGGGGCTTTACAAAAAGTTATTGAAGACTATGTAGTGGAGCAATTTGACCATACTTTCCTGAATAAAGACATTCTTTACTTTGCTAGAGTTGTGCCTACGGCGGAAAATATTGCCATCCATATCGGTCATTTATTGCACTCACCCATACAAGAATTGGGGGCTGTACTCCATAAGATTAAATTGATCGAAAGCCCTAATAATTCTTGTGAAGTCTATTGTAGTGAATTAACTTCATCCTCAACAAAAACCCAGCTAAATGAACCAGCACTCAACTCTATCTAGACCCACAGCCCAGGAATGGATCGTATCTATTACAAGCCATATATGGTAGAACCCAAAGGCATCCTGGCATCTTTGTGACGATGGGCAAACTAGCTGATATGAGCTAAAGCTTATAGCAAGAGAGCAGTCATGATACGCTTATTCGCGAAAGTACATCGAGATAATTCAAATAATCTAGCTATGTTCTGGGTTAGAAAGGTTCAAGAATTTAGAAGGTAAGCTTAGTCTGTTAGTAATGAACCTGGGGCAAATTCGATAAAGTACTTAGCCCGACACCTTTAATTGGTAAGATAGCTTCCGGATGATTACAAATCATTGCTGTAAGAAGGTTCAAGGTGAACCACTTAGGTCTAACTGACTGTTGAAAGAAGCATCCCAGACTTTGAGCAAGTCATCAGAAAACTTTTGGTAATATGAGCAGAAGTTAGTCAAACTTTATTTTTACCTGGCTGCCTCGCTCAAACGATCAAACGTCTTACTTTAAGCTAAAGGTGGAGGAAATTATGGAATCCGATCAAAAACCTACAGGCATGGGAAGCAGTCCTCAAAAGGGCGAAGCTCCCAAAACCCCAACCAAAGAAGAAGCTCTTAAAGCTCAAGTTGAAAGCCCAAAGGTAGAGGTTAAAGTTGAACCTCCTGGGGCTATCGTCGGTGGTGTTCCTGAAACATCAGGTGATAGGGAGTGGCAAGAGTGGGTACAGCCAGTTGTTGACGTTATCTCCAAGCTACCAGACTACTTAGTAGTGTTCATCGAGCAGTACAAGCAACCATTGCTCGTATTAGCGATTTTCTTGTCAGGCATTATTGCTGTTAAAGTAACCCTAGCCGTTCTAGATGCTATCAATGGCATTCCACTGTTAGCTCCCATTTTTGAATTGGTGGGAATTGGTTACACGGGCTGGTTTGTCTGGCGCTATCTACTCAAAGTAGAGACACGCCAAGAGCTATATGCTGAGTTTCAAGCTCTCAAGGCACAGGTGTTAGGTAGGAACTCGCTATAAGCTAGCTAGAGTTTGTCTGGCAAAATCTAGATAAAGAGGAGCGATATTCCCATGACTAAAAAAGCCGTGGGATTATCTAGTTTAGACGGGTTTTGCCCCGTCCTCTTTTTTTTAGCTAGCAGCCTAACGCCCCTCTGCAAAGATTAGTTCTTACTTAGCTGATTGGGGTTGAGCAATGTATTGGGAAGGAATCTTTTCTACCCGTCCAGTCTTAACTAATGCTTGATATACCAAAGCAGCAACTTCAGCACGAGTTGCATTCCGATTGGGATTAAGCATCTGAGGGTTGGGATAATTAAAAACAAGCCCGGCAGCAGTTGCCCAACTCACTTTTTCTTTGGCATAATTAGGTATTTTGGAAGCGTCTTGATAAATCTGCAACGCTTCTGTATCCGTAGTTTTGTCCAAGTCCAAGCCACTGGCAAGCGCTACGATAGCTTGCACTCGGGGAAGGAGTTGGCTGGGTCTAAATACCCGATCGGGATATCCCCGCAAAAAACCAGTCTTTACTGTTTCTCGGACAGCTGGAAGAGCAGAAAAATCAGCTGGTATATCCTGGAAATCAGGTAGCTCTGAGTTAGTTTCTTTCTCAAAGGCTTTGGTCAGCACAGAAGCAAATTCTACTCTGGTAATGCTACCTCCAGGTTGAAAACTGCCATCAGGAAAGCCATTCATGATGCCCTGTGTGGCTAAAGCTTCGATGTAAGGACGAGCCCATAAGTCTTCAGGAACATCAGTAAATTTAACACTTTTGGCTGTAGGTGAGGGGCTAGGTTCTATTGATGCGTTGTCGGTCGTTGCTGAGGAAGCTGGCTGAGTTGGAACCACAGGCACAACAGGAGCTGTTGTCTCCTCTACTATCTCAGACTTTGGCTCTACTGGTGTAATTGGTTCTGCGGGTGGGGCGGGAACAGATGTTTGGGGAGATGGAGAAGGAGAGGGGACAATTATTTGTCGAGAGGATTGCTCTTCTTGAGAGGGCTTTTTTTCCGGTTCCACCACAGGAGCATTCTTGTCAGTACCAATGAGATATTGACTGAGGTTAAAGCCCTTTTCTCTGGGAATAAGCGTCACGACAAGGATAGTACCAATAGTGGTGAAGGCAACGATTATGCCAATCCATTCATCAAGACTGATCCGAGATGAGCCGTGGTCTGGCGGTGGCGTATTAGTCATTGGCACTTCACCTAACTTGCGGTAACACTTTTTTTTGACGCCCCCCTAGCAACGCCAAGGAGCTAAATTTAAACTACTTCTGATTTTAGTTTACAGGCAAAGTGCTTCTCAACCAGTCTGCCTACGTGGTCAGAGGCTACTTTTGTGTAAAGGGACTTATCTGGCATCAAGACCATAACAGGTCCTTTCTTGCACTGTTTCATGCAACCAGTAGTTTGAATAATAACGTGGTTTTCTAATCCGCGCTCTTGTAAAGACTCTGTAACTGCCTGACAAACGTCACTAGCACCTCGTTTGCGACAAGAAGACTTTTGGCAGACCATTACACAAGCTTTTTTGCCTTTAGGGGTAGCTTTAGTCTTAGCTGTATTAGGGCTTGGCGGCAATCTCCTCTGTTGTCTTTCGGATACCTTTAGCTTCACTTCATAGGCTTTCAGCTTCTGTTGAGTAATCCCATTCTTGATTTTTTGTTTGCCAGAAATTTCTATTAAGTCTCCTGGTTGGAGAGTTTCACCAAGCTCTTCGCGCAGTTCTTTGCTTAGCTTAATGCTTCGTTCTCCTTCTAGTGTCTCAACCAGTATGCGTTTTGGTTTTTCTCCTGACTCACTGACGAAACGGATAAAACGTCCCTCTAGAAAGAATTTTGAGACTTTCCCTTCTTTTTTAAATATATCCATGTTTAAATCCTCAATTTACATACAAACTACATACCAAGTTAACCTTAATTGATAATAAATGTCATCTATATAAGTTAATAATTCTCAATAATTAACTTAGAATAAGTTAATACATAAGACAAATAGGAATTTTACTCTTGATTGATCTGTAACTCTGCTAAGGCTTTAAGTTGTTCTTCTAAAGACTGCAAGAGCTGATTGAGAGCTGGCAATATCTTGGGTGGTACTGTGTAACGAGAAGAAAGATTACGGATTTCCTTTAGCTTTCTCTCTAGCTGTCCTGCTTGTCGTAATGCCTCTTGACCTAGCTTTTCTAAGCGTTGGCGCTGATAGAACTTCAAAGCTACTCCCCGCAGTACTTGAAGTGTTGCCTCTTCTCCATAAGTACCGGGCATTACCCGCAAGCGTAACAGTAAACATTCTTGCTGATAACGTCGCTCAATCTCCACCTGCTTAGGTTTGTCCACCGGTAACAGAGGTATATCTACGAAGCGCTTGAGTTCAATAATCACAGCTTGAAATATCGGCAGTGCCAGCCCTTCTATAACTGACTGCAAAACACCATCTTGACTCCAAAGAATACGACCTTGTTCGGGCTGTCGCTCAAAATAAAGTCGACCAATTCCGCTAACTAACATTCGACCCAGCAGTTCTTGTAATAACTGCTGAGGTTCTAGGGTGGCGATAAACTCAATAGGTCTGGATAGATAAAGCGTTTGTACTTCTAATTCAGTAATCTCTTGATCTTGGGAAGAAACTGCCGAGACGGAGGCTAATGCTTCTTTAGGTAATCTTTTCCGTCTTTTTGAGAGCCTTTGAACTAAAGCTAAGTTATTTTGTGAGGAATGCGTTTCCTCTGGTGCGAGGGAAGCCTGCTGCTTTTTGCTCTCTTTTTGTGCAGTGTGGCTAGAGGAACTTGGTTCGTTTTGAGATTCGTCCTCCGGCGAGAGAGGGTGGTCAGAATCCTGTAAATGAAGATTGGTTGAATCTGTAGGAGCAGAATCTTGATTATCCTGAGAGGTATTCTTGCTCAGAGAAGAAGACTGATTCGTATGGCTGAGGTACGCCGAGAGCATCGATTGATGAGTTTGAGTATCAATCTGTTCGGTTTTGAGGGAACAGTTTAGATAAGCCAGAATATGACGCACATAATCTAGAGCAGATGAATCTGTTGGCTCTACCATCCCTAGCTTGAGGTGCTTTCCCTCTAGAGCTAGGGGTAGGAATTGGTAGTATAGGCAAGCCTCAAAGGGCAGAATACTATCGATGAGCCGAAACATTTGCTCAGTATCCATTTAGGAAGCGCCTCTTAGAGCTTGAGCTGCCAAATAAAGTTTACTCCATTCACCCATGACCTGATTAATTTTTAAGTTTAAGTCGGCAGCGATCGCCTCGATTGTTTTACCTGCTTTGAATTTATCTAATAACTGGTGTTGCAAAGGTGTCAGACTTGCTGAAAATTTCTGCCATTGATGAGGTGTTAACCCTAAGCTATGTTCGTGCAAGGAAGCTTCTAACCAACTAGCCACTAGGTCTGGTTTCCCTTTAATGGAAAAAACTCTAATTGCATGGTAGCTAACTTTTTCTCGCAGTCGATATACTTCTTTGACTGGTTTGTTTAGAGTCTGAGCAATTGCCTCTTGAGACTTACCCTGTAAATAGAGTCGGAGCCATTGCGTTGCCTCTGAACCGAGGTTTTCCTTAAGATATTGCTCAAATTCTTGACAGACAGATTGCCGTAATAACTTCTGTTCCTCCCAGGCTTGACTATCTTGATAATCAACAACTGCCTGTTGATCCAATAAACTTACTGGTGCATCACTTTGTTCTAAAGTGATTGATTCTGATACTAGTCGTACTGTGTCTCCCTCTGGGACATGGGTCATTCCCCCACGCTGAGAGCGACGCAAAAAGTTGACAAAACGATACACAAGTAGTGGTTGATTACGAATTGGTCGTAGACAATACTCCTCAATACTGGTAAGTAAAAGAGCATCACGCAGACGGAGGTCTTCGCTACACTGACTAATCCAGCTAATTTGCTGTTGCATGTAGCGATCGCTGTTTAATAATTCCTGAATTACTTCTTGGAGTACATCAACAACAGCTCTTTGGCGATCACGGCTAAGGGCAACCCAAGTGCGAATTTTATTGCGTAGTGTTACCAAACTACCTAGACGAGTCATCAGATTGCGGTAAGCTTTTTCCCGTCCGATCCCCAAGTAACGCTGCCGCAAAATACGATAGCGATAATCCATTGCTTGCTTGGCAATCGCTAGTTCATTCGGCATCATGGTTTCAAACCGCTCTAGGTTTTCTCCCATCAACCAGCGTATTATGGATTTTTTTGTCGCTGGGCTTTGTTCTGGGCAGTCATTCGATAAGCGTAACCACAAATTTTGCTCTAGCTCGTCTGCCAACTTTGTCATGAGATTACGCTCCTCGAACCCCGGTGGTAAAGTTTGCATGACATCCATCCCTTGCTGTACTAACTTCGTTTAATTTTTAGTAGCAGCCATTTCCTATTTGAACATTTCTAGCAGTTAACAGAAGTGATCTTGCTTCCCTGAACTTGGCTGTAATGCTCACACCGGAGTCCTAATCTAGGACAGGTGTTTATTAAGATCTCAATCAACTTTTCAGGTGTTTTAGATCACATTTTTAAAGTGAGTTGACGCACACGAGATACTGTTAACTTTTGTAAACTAGAGTAGGCTCTACTATCTAGATCTCATCGAAACCGAAAGAAATTATGCATGCAGAGGGAATTGTTCAGCAGCAGCCGCAGCAGGAGCTGCAAAAGCTAATTATCAATCAGGTAGACAACGCTGTTGCTTTATTGAGAGTGATAGGAGTACTTCAAAAGTGTGATTTTCGTCATTGAGTTGATAGGATGTGATATGTTAAGAAATGTTGAGTTAATTATTTTAGAGTCAGAAGACTAGCGACGAAACCCCATTCTCTTTCACGGTAGAAGCAAGAACTTAGTAGTAGCCAAGCCAAATTAATTCAGGGGTATCTAGACAAACTTTTATCTGCTTACTCACAAAACTTTATGTATTCTCTCCAGTTGAGACTGCGACCAAAAATTCCAACAAGAGTACCAAGAGCACTTTTCTTGGATTTACTTCAACCATAGGGCGAAAGAGAGTGCGAGAGAATTTCACAAAAGCTTTAACACTTTTATGTAAATCTTCATCTTACATTTACATAAATACACACTTGTAAGTAAGAGACTAGAAGGGGAAGGAAAGAAGAAACTAATGCCAATGAAACGTATTAACAGCTATCAGGCTTTATGGCACCCCAAAGACAACAAGGGATTCTTTTGGTTTACCTATACTGATGGAGAAAGGCAGCGCACAATTGATCTAGAGTCAGAAAGCTTTAGGATTGTCCTGGAAATCCTTAATACGGATAAGCCAATTTTCGGAGACCATGCCACAGCTGCAGTAGCTGTTCACTGGCTATATAACGAGAGAGTTGTTCAAGAAAGAAGTGAACCCCTTGCCCAAAAAGTAATAAATTTTGGACTTTATGGGAAAAGTAGTAGGAATTTAGGAGTATGAAGTAGGTATCATCAAGACAATTATCCAAGAGCTATTTTTCTTACTTCTTAGGCAAAGACCAGGTAAAATTTTGGCAGATGTCAGTAGACGCTAAAGCTTACTAGCCATTAGCATACGTTTGTCGGAAATTTATTCAAAAACTATATTTCTGTAAATTATATTAGTTAAGATAAGAAGAAAGAAAAAATGGCAATGAAGCGCATAACCAGCTACCAGGCTTTGTGGAGACCACAAGAAAACAAGGGACACTTCTGGTTCACCTACTATGACGGTGACAGACAACGCACTGACGATCTAGATCCAGATAGCTTTAAAACTATTTTGGAGGTTCTAGATACAGACAAGCCAGTATTTGGTGACCATACCACTTCGGCTGTTGCCGTACACTCAGAACCCAACGATTTAAAGACAGGGGCTTGGGCTTAATGGCTACTTTGCTAAAAGCTATTTAGCCTGGTCTTTATTCTTATTAAGTCTTCCTCTTCAAGCCTTGACTTGGCTCTCTAGTGCCGCCTTTTTTAGACTACTGCTTACTTATATTTTACCTTAGTCTTGCTAGCTCAGCTAAGAATATGTCATATGAGTGATGCTCTGTATTGCAGATTGGACGATATGGGAGTATTCATTGAAACTCAGTA
The DNA here is from genome assembly GCA_049683475.1 of Coleofasciculaceae cyanobacterium. Lineage (GTDB taxonomy): Bacteria > Cyanobacteriota > Cyanobacteriia > Cyanobacteriales > Coleofasciculaceae > JBAUJE01. The sequence goes on from JBAUJE010000022.1 coordinate 40,084, forward strand.
AGTAGATTAGGAAAGTCAAAAGCTAATGGCTATTTCGGGGGACGACACTAGAGCGGAGAGGTAAATAGTCCTCCTTATATAGGAAACTTGAGAAGGCTAAAGGTTTAGAGAAACCAAAGTCAACTAATTAAGTCACTTATAGAAGCAGCAGATGGCGTGGCTGTCCTCAATTTCCGAAATCACTCTTACAAAGCGGCAAAAGCCTTTTGGCCTGGTACACATAGAATTGTTTCCTTAGAAAAAACCTGGGAAAAGGTTAGCCCTTATTTTAAATCCATCGGACTTACCCGCATTGGCAATATCACCGGCTTAGACTGGATTGGTATTCCAGTAACAATTTCCTACCGCCCGAATAGCGCCAGTGTCGTTACTTCCTCAGGAAAAGGAACCACGATAGAAGCCGCCATGGTCGCGGCGGCGATGGAATCTACGGAACTCTACTGTGCTGAAAATATAGATTTGCCAGTAATTAGCCTCCCCTACGTTCAACTTTCCCAGAAGTATAGGGCTATCTCCCCAGAAAATTTACCTCTGGGTGAATACTCCCTATTTAATGTAAATCGCACAGAACAATGGTGTTTGGGTTGGGATGTTGTTAATCAACATGAAGTGGCGGTTCCTGTTCAGGCTGTGTCAATGAACTACCACAAATTGTGGTACAAGGATTTCAGCAGCTTTGGTTCCTTCGAGATGGGTTCTAATGGCTTAGCCTCTGGGAACCATTTTCTAGAAGCTGTTAGTTCGGCTTTATTAGAACTAATTGAGCGAGATGCTATATCCTGTCAACTTGAAGCTGTTTGGCAAGACTACGGTATGCCTCAAGGATATCAGATGCCAAAAGTGCGTTTAGAAACGATTACCTACCCGACCATTTTAGAATTGCTGGCAAAACTGAAAGCAGCAAAAGTCAATCCCTTTTTATTCGACTGTACTGTTGATACAGAAATACCAGTATATCGAGCCTATATCCATGATCCTAGTGGATCTGGACCTAGTAGCCATGGCTACGGAGCTCATCTAGATCCGGAAATAGCAATGATTAGAGCTTTAACAGAGGCAGCTCAGACCCGCTTAATTGTGATTTCTGGAGCTAGAGATGATATATATCATCAATATTATAGAGCTTTACAACTTAAAGGAAATGGTAGTTATGAAGCTCGTAATCTTGAATTAATACCAGAGACAGTAGATGCCCAGTTGAGGAAATCACAGGCTACTCCTAGTTTAGAAGAAGATATTGGCATTGTCCTAGAAAAACTTAAACAGATAGGACTTAAGCAAGTGATTGTCTTTGATTTAACCCCTCCTAACTGGGATGTTTTTGTGGCTAGGGTTATTGTTCCCGGTTTAGAAGCATCTTTTCACAGAAGCTATCAACCAAGACAGCGGGCGATCGCTTTTGCTCAAAAAAAGTGTCAGACTCAATTTGATGTTAAAAATCAAGCTAGGCATGAGGCAGAAACCCACCGACCAGCAGGAGGGGTAATCTAGCTCTTAGGATGAAAAAGATCGTCATATTCTTGGGGCCGTCTTTGCCAGTAAAAGAAGCAAAAAATATTCTAGATGCCGTTTATCTTCCTCCCGCAAAACAGTCAGATTTAATCAGTGCTATTGAAACCTATAAACCAGATGTTATTGGTTTAATCGATGGGGTTTTCCTTAATCATCCCTCTGTCTGGCACAAAGAAATTTTATACGCCATCGAGCAAGGAGTTGCTGTATATGGTGCTAGCAGCATGGGTGCTTTGAGGGCAGCTGAAACTGACGCTTTGGGTATGGTAGGAGTTGGTAAAATTTACCGCATGTATGCTAGCAAAGAATTAGTTGATGATGACGAAGTTGCTTTAGTTCATGGCTCAGAAGATAGTAGCTATCGTCCTCTTTCAGAACCAATGGTTAATATCCGTGCGACTTTTTACCGTGCTCAAGAAGAGGAAATTATCAGCAATGATTTATGTCAGCAACTAACAGCCATTGCTAAATCTACATACTTTCCTGAAAGGACTTTTACTGCTATTTTTCGTAAAGCAGCAAATCTTGGTATAGCCAGTAGTAATGAACTTGAGTTACTCGCTGACTTTGTTAAAGTAAATTATGTAGACCTTAAGCAAAAAGATGCTGTCCTACTCTTGCAGCTACTTAAAGATTTACCAGAGGAAGCAACCCAATTAAAGCCTGATTTTGAGTTGAGAAAAAATCAGTTTTTTTCGACACTATATTACCGAGATAGAACGATACAAAGACATAATACAAAAGTGGCTTTAGGAGATATTGCTGCTTATGCAGCATTACATCTTCCTGATTTCAATGCAATTAATCTACAAGCTGCCAACAGAGCTTTGGTGCAAATTTTAGCAGATATGTTAGGAGTGAACTTGTCTCAGGTTGAGGTAGATAAAGAGACTAGGCACTTTCGCTCACAATATAGTCTCATTGAAGAGACAGAATTTGCCAACTGGCTGACTGAAAACGATCTAAGACGAGAAGAATTTGAGCAATTGATGTACGAAATGGCACGTTGTCGCTACTTGCAAAATTGGTTACTTATTAGAAAATCTCATGAAAAAAACAGCAAGATTTTGTTAGATGAATTACGTTTACATGATCGTTATCAAGAGTGTGCTGAAGCAACAGCTCAAAGAGAAAAAATTATACAAGAACATTATGCTAATCTTCTTGAAGAGTACTATGATAGTCTGACCATGTCACAATTAGTCATAGAACATAGAAAGTCTACTGAAAGCCAGGTAAGTCTTCGAGATGACTGGCTCAAGGAAGCTGGGTTCCTTAGCCCAGAGTTGCTGAAATTGGAACTTCTGCGATCGCATCTGGTCAGGAAAGTAATGCACAACGAAGACACCGATTCAGTTGGGTAAAATCATAATTGTCAATTGTGTCCTTTAAGGGAAATTTTGTCGGCAACTAACCTTAATACTTTTTTAAGTATTTTCTGCCTAATCATTTTTAACTCTTGGTTTATAGTCTAAAAAAAGAGTTGATATTGCTTAACGGAGACGGCGATAGAAGCTGTAGTCAGCCTAGATTTTAGATCAAAAGGCATAGGTAAGCTACCGCAGAAAAATAAATTAACTATCTAAAAGTTTGACTAATATAAGGAATGCTACTGCCAAATAAAACAGAGGTAAACCTAGCAAATATTCTTGAATCGGAAGTGGAAAAGATTTCAGGAATTAAATATGTTGCTGATTACATTAGTGTTAATCAACAATGGCAACTACTTGAGATAATTGACCAACAATCCTGGTCAAAAGAATCAAATAGGAATATTCAACAATATGGATATACCTATAAGCATAGCGATACTGGTGCTTTTGTCGCTTCAGAATACTTAGGAAATTTGCCAGATTGGGCAGAATGTCTTGCGAAGCAACTGGTAGATGATTTTTTTTTGACACCGACATCACTGGTTCTGGATCAATTGCTTGTCAATGAATACCAACCAGGGCAGGGTTGTAAGAGTCATATCGACTGTATACCATGTTTTGGTAACACAATTTTTGTCCTCAGTTTGGGTAGTCAGTGTGTAATAGACTTTACCCATTCTCAGACTAAAGAACAAGTACCCATCCTATTATTACCAGGAAGCTTGGTTGTTTTACAAGGTGCTGCTAGATACAGTTGGCTACACGGTATTGCCAATAGTAAAATAGATAAATATCAAGGGAGAGAATTTGTGAGGTCTAGAAGAGTATCTTTAACTTTTAGAGAAGTTTTATTTCCTCACAAATAGGTCAACTTTAGTTTACCAAGGGATAATTGTCAATTGATAATTATCTATTGGTAATAGAGTCAGAGTTTGGTGCTACTAGTATAATGAGGCGGAAGTGCAGTTACTCTGTCTAAATTAGACCTGTAAATTGAATTGATGAAATCTGAATTAAATTAGAGAAAATCATGTAGAATCTCATCAGGTTCATCTTCATCTTCTTCTAGGTAAGAGGATGCCCCTGGGTTAGCTGTCTTGATAGAAGAATTGGCAATAGCTTGCTGGAACGTTGCCATTTGCTCACTCAAGTAAGCGACTTTCCGAGATAGTACCGCCAATTGCTCCACCGTCGCATAGGGTTGAGTTTCTTCTTTGAGTTGCAAAAATTGAGTTAAAATTTCCACTACTGCTGAATTCAGTTCTTGAAGATTTTGTTGTTTTTGGTAAGCAATAAGTGCTTGGTAAAGAGAGTTAGAAACAGGCACATTTAGGAGTTTTTTCTCAGGGTTCATATTTTTACTTTAGCGGTACTATACTATTAATTTAACACTTTTATCTTTCTATATATAAGGTAAGTTGAAAGGACGAAGGACTAAATCTAATCCTTCATCCCTTCGGGAAAACTGCTATTAATGGCGGATGTGGTCGTAAATGTCTACGTATTCTTGGGCTGAACTTTTCCAGGAATAATCATAATTCATACCCTGAATAGCTAGCTGGTGGAATTTTTCCGGATAGTAATTCCATAATCCCAATGCCCTGTCCATTGCTGATTCAAGAGCATGATAATCCGTCTGATAGAAGACATAACCGTTTCGTTCTTCTTCAGGCTTGTTTTGGTCGTAGTCTTTGTCAAAAACTGTATTTACTAAACCACCTACTCCTCGTACAATGGGTACAGTCCCATATTTCAGACTAATTAGCTGGGTGAGTCCACAGGGTTCGTAATTACTGGGGACTACCATCATATCAGCCCCGGCATAGATAAGGTGAGATAACTCTTCGTTAAAGCCCAGTTCTAAATGACAATCGGGATTATCATTTAAAAAGTTTTTCTCGTGCCTAAACCAGGCGTTAATATCTGCGCCTGTAGCTGAACCGAGTAGTACAAATTGTGCACCTTTATTCAAGGCATAGTAAATGGCATGGTGGACGAGATGAACACCTTTTTGACCATCTAAGCGACCAATATAGGCAACAATTGGTTTGTCACCTTCAGCTAGCAGTAGCCTTTCTCGTAATGCCTTTGTGTTTTTGGCTTTATCTTCTAGGGTTTCCTGGTTGTAGTTTTGGGGAATATAGGTGTCAACTTCGGGACTCCAAAAACCATAATCAATGCCGTTGAGAACTCCCCTGAATCTATCTTGACTCATGTGAAGGGTATGACCTAAGCCACAGCCAACCTCTGTATAGCGAGCTTCCCAAGCATGATGAGGGGAAACAGTAGTTATAGCATTAGAGTAAAGAATTCCTCCTTTCATAAAGTTCAAGGCAAAGGGGTTGAAATTATCCTGTAGTTTATTGGATTGAAAATAGTAGGATGTTCGTTTTAAACCCGTTGCCAAAAGAACTTCGTTTCCATCAATTCCTTGATGCTTAAAGTTGTGGATGGTATAGCAAACGCGCTGATTTCCCATACCATGATATTTGTAAATCTCGAACAGCATAACTGGAATTAAACCAGTTTGCCAGTCGTGACAGTGGATAACATCGGGACGCTTATTACTTTTGAGCAGGAATTCAAGAGCGGCTTTGCTAAAAAAAGCAAATCGCATACTGTCATCATCGCAGCCATAATAGCAGCCTCGATTGAAGAAATTATCCTCGCAGTGAGGTTCAATAAAGAAACACAGTCGTCCGTGAACCCAGCCACAATAAACAGAACAGTGAATAGCCGCATCATACCAAGGCACCCATAAGTTCAGGTAAGCGTCATGGAGTCCCCAGATATGGTCATAGCGCATACAGTCATACTTGGGCAGAATTAACTCAACGCAATGACCCTGATTTTCCAACTCTCGGCTGAGTCCGTATACAACATCACCTAAGCCTCCAGCTTTAATCACAGGAGCGCACTCAGAGGCAATTTGTACAATGTACATCTTTACTCCTCACTAACTCACCAGACGAAGAACATATTGTCCTATACTGCACAGAAGTATATATTTTCTGGGAAAATTAGCAACCCGCTATTCGGAACATATCCAGTTTAGGAGTTGTGACCGAAGCCTGTCAGGTTTGCCCACAAGAAGCAGGGAAGGGCTAACACGAGTAGACTAAGCTGATGTGCATTTAAGTTGCAATATGATGGTTCCCTTTATTTTTTATCCTTCTGTGCCACTTGATAATCAACTCTCCCTGATTGAGAAGTCTTTCTAGAAGCTCTTTGAGTTCATCAACTGAT
>JBAUJE010000023.1:0-2582 GCA_049683475.1 Coleofasciculaceae cyanobacterium
CTTTTAAAGATATGCCTTTTTTGTGCATATTATAAATTTCTTCATTTTTCCCAAGCTTCTCCCCATCAACTTCGTATATTATAGTAGATTTCGTTTTTCTTCTGTCTACATCTCTGGTATTTAGGTCTATAATCTTGCCGTCTACAACCTGACCTTCTATATATTTATAGTTACTTTTATCTTGAGGTGACTGTGGCTTTGCAGAAGCCGATTCTGTTTGAGAATAAGTTTCACTAGTTGAAATTAAATCTTTATGATAGCGAACTAAACGAGCTGCCCAACCCAAAATCAGAAGCATCGTTCTAGGATTAGCTTGCTCACCTTGTAAATGTTGCTTGCAAGCTTTTTCTATACAGCGATAGTAGTTAGTAGTTTGTTCACTATATCCAACTTGCTTTCCCTGCCCTACTAGAGTTTTTAAATATTTGAAAAATTTCGCTCTAGCATTGGGTTGGTCTTGATTAGCATAAAGATATGTGACTGTCTTCTTTAATTCAGTAGCAATACCATCTGAATTTTTACCTATTTTTCTATTTATTCGTATTTGCTCGTCAGCCAGAGTTTGCGCGATTCTATCCGCAATGTGTAAATGAAAGTCATCGAAAGATTCCATTGTCATAAATTATGCTCCCAATATCTCCTCAACTGTCAGCGTTAGTTCTGAAAAGGTTCGCGATACAATCTTGTCAGTACCTCGATAGGGAGTAGATTGGTAGACTCCATCATCATCGAGAAGGTAGACAAAAACGGTCGGAACTTTAGGATTACCTAAGTAATTCCGACTGCCGATCGCTAAATAATCTACAATCCAATATTCTGGGATACCTAAGCGCTGATATTCGTCTAGCTTGTCGATATAGTCATCTTCCCAGTTGGTAGATACTACTTCTACAGCTAACTGTAGGGATTCAAGGAAAGCAGTATAAGCAGCAGGGTTAGAATCCCAGAGGGTCTTATCAACTACGCTGACATCAGGATGACGACCTTGTTCTTGACCATTCGAGTTTACTGTCCTAATGACAATTCTGTCTGAGACTCGATAGTTAAGACTGAGACGTTTTACTTCATCTTTAAAGGTATCAGCAATAAAATCAGCTACATTTTCATGCTGTCTTGTTGGTAATATCCTCACTATTTCTCCGTTTACAAGTTCGTAGCGTCCTTCTTCTTCAACCTCGTATTCAAGGAATTGCTCAAAAGTAAGTTGTTGCTTAGTTTGAGTTGTAATCATAATTAATCCTCTCTTATATTATTCAATACATTCCAGTCGGAGGTTCGCGGTCAGTAGGATAGCGTAGTACTTCGGTAAGTTGCTCTAGTTGCGATTTTTGAATTAGGGTTGAATGGGCAGATTTAATGGTCTTTTCTATAAATTTTTGCAAATTGTTTCCTGTCAATGAGTCAGGTTCAGTGGGAGTGTAAGAGGAATAGCGCTGCTTCAACATTGGCAACTTGAATTCGTTAGCACGTTGCTGATTGTCTGCAAAGGCACTAATTTCTGTTACAGTTGCTGTCATCGTTCCCATCCCAATTGGCTTACCACCACCAACTTTAAGAGCAATGGGATATTTGGGGTCTTGTCCCAATACAATTAACAAGGTTCCTAACTCTGCTGGCTGCAAATTTCTGAAGTGCAACTGAGTGGTAAAGGTATATTCCTTAGCTGCTTGTTGAACGGTAATACCTTGATTTTGACCTTTATCAATTGCTCGAATTGTGTGGTAATAAAACTTGCGTCCAGCAACCATGCCTTTGGTGTAATAAGCTGGTCGCTGAGTACGGGGTGCATATAGGGAAGGCATAAAGCCTCTATCATAGCCGGAATTCTCGCACCTAGCATCATTAAAATCAAGTAATCCTTGCCAATCCATTGCCCCGAATATTTGACAACTATCACAAACAGAAACTTTATTTCTTTTACGGTCAATTTTACATTCCCGATAGCCATCAGGAATTGTGTTTCTGTCAGCTTTAGTTTTACAAATGCAACTTCTAGTAATCGCTTCGTAAACTGACCGGATGCAACCTTTAAGGGAACTACCTTGAATCAGGAGTTTTTGCTCAGCGCCTGTGGTCATTGTTTTAATTAGAGGAACATCGCTACCAATGTCACTCCCCATCGCAACTACCCCTGTTGAAACGTGTAAAGAGGTTTGTACTTTCAGAGTGAGAAACAAAGTTCCATGTAAGCGATCGCTATAATATTTATGATGTCCAGCCGGACGCTGTAACTTTGGTCGTTCTTTGGGGAAAGTAATTAATTTGTAGGGTTTGGGAATATTTGTTCCGTCTGAGTCGCTATCGGAGCGAGAGGGTGGACTAGATGGCGCACGTCTTGGGGGTCTTGGACGAGGAGTTTGGCTCATTTTTCTTGTATAGTAAGGGCGACAAAATGGACAGTTGAAGTTTGTTTGTCAAGGAAATAGCGCTGAGCTATTTTGATATCAGTAGTCTTAAATCTTTTCGGGAAACGAGTTTCTGTAGAAGGATAGATATGAGCTTGTCGTTGCTGAGTTTCCCACTCTTCTCCTACTTTTTTAAAGTTATGCTCAGTCTTCGGTTCAGTAGTACTGAGTAGTAGG
>JBAUJE010000024.1:0-8122 GCA_049683475.1 Coleofasciculaceae cyanobacterium
CCCTACTAACCCCACCGCCCCAACAATTTGTAGTACAAAAGGAACAACCAAAACAGTTCGCAAGGAAGCCTTTTTTTCTATTAAAGAAACTAAATTAGAAAAAATAGGAATTGACATAGGAGTGGGAACACTAGGAAAAAATAAGGCGTCTTATGACCCTGGGAAAGCGAAAGGAAAAAGAAAGCAATATTGCTCTAAAAGCAGCTTGTTTATTATCTTCCCTGACACCTTAGTCGGTAATTTAACTAGGACTTCTGTAGATTTTCTTAAACAAAAAAGCTAGATAGACAGAATATTAATCTAGCCAAATTAAATTATTAATATAGTAATCTATCTTAATATATATTTTGTTGGCGTGCAAACATTCAGCTTATAAAGCACTGATAATAATTAGAGAATAAATGCTGTAAATTGAAGTGGTGAAGTATTAATTGAAAATTAAGAATTGTTGATGACCTGCAAATACTTAATAAGATTTCTTCTCACTCAGATCGGATACTGACAAGATAGCGACTATAGTCATTTCCTGACAACGTAACCCTAATCTACCCATTCAGCAGTTTGCCTTGCTCTCCATATCTGTGGGCAAACTGAGCTAATCTGCTAAATAACTACTATATATAGTGTCTCCAAAATCCGCTAATCTAGTCTTATATCCTAAATTTTATACTTTGAGTCTATGTCCTTCGTTGGCTTACATATTCATAGTGACTACAGTTTACTTGACGGAGCCTCTCAATTACCCCAATTAGTGGAGAGAGCTTTAGAATTAGACATGCCAGCGATCGCCTTGACGGATCATGGTGTGATGTATGGGGCAATTGAGCTAATCAAGGTTTGCCGTGGTAAAGGTATCAAGCCGATAATCGGCAATGAAATGTATGTCATCAACGGAGATATCGAGGAGAAAAAGCGTTATCAAAAGTATCATCAAGTTGTCTTAGCCAAAAATACTCAAGGCTATAAAAACTTAGTTAAGCTGACGACAATTTCTAACCTCAAAGGCATCCAAGGCAAAGGTATTTTTTCCCGTCCTTGTATTAATAAAGAACTACTCAGGCAATATCACGAAGGTTTAATTGTTACTAGTGCCTGTTTAGGGGGAGAAGTTCCCCAGGCAATTCTCAAAGGGGATAAGGAACAAGCCAAGAAAGTCGCCAAATGGTATCAAGAAGTTTTCGGTGAAGATTATTATCTAGAAATTCAAGACCACGGTTCCTCAGAAGACCGAATTGTTAACGTAGAAATTGTCAAAATTGCCAGAGAATTGGGGATTAAAATTATTGCCACTAATGACTCTCACTACACCTCCTGCTACGATGTCGAAGCCCATGATGCCTTACTTTGTATTCAAACTGGCAAGCTAATTTCTGAAGATAAGCGGATGCGCTATAGCGGTACAGAATATCTCAAATCAGCAGAGGAGATGGCACAGCTGTTTAGAGATCATTTACCAGACGATGTAATTCAAGAAGCGATCGCTACTACTTTAGAAGTTGCTGATAAAGTAAAACCCTACAATATCTTAGGAGAACCACGCATCCCTAATTACGATGTACCCAGTGGTCATACTGCTGATACCTATTTAGAGGAAGTTACTTGGCAAGGACTAGTAGAACGCCTACGTTGTCGTTCCCGCAGTGAGATTACCCCCACTTATAAAGAAAGGCTAGAGTATGAGCTGAAAATGATGCAAGAGATGGGCTTCTCTACCTACTTTTTAGTAGTGTGGGACTACATCAAATATGCTAGAGACAAAAGTATTCCCGTCGGACCCGGTAGGGGTTCAGCAGCAGGTTCTTTAGTTGCTTATGCTTTAAAAATCACCAATATTGACCCAGTTCATCATGGACTATTATTTGAACGCTTCTTAAATCCAGAACGGAAATCAATGCCAGATATTGATACAGATTTCTGCATTGAAAGACGGGATGAAGTCATTGAATACGTTACTCATAAATATGGCAAAGAGCGAGTTGCCCAAATTATTACTTTTAACCGTATGACTTCTAAAGCCGTCTTAAAAGATGTAGCCAGAGTCTTAGATATTCCCTATAAAGAATCTGACCGTATGGCTAAACTTATTCCCGTCGCTAGGGGTAAGCCAGCTAAACTTTCGGTGATGATTTCTGACGAGACACCAGCACCAGAATTTAAAGAAGCCTATGATAATAATCCGCAAGTCCGTCGCTGGCTAGATATGGCAATGCGAATTGAGGGAACGAATAAAACCTTTGGTGTTCACGCTGCTGGTGTAGTAATTTCGGCAGACCCTCTAGATGAAGTTGTACCGCTACAGTTAAATAATGACGGTACTGTCATCACCCAGTATTTCATGGAAGACTTGGAATCTCTGGGATTATTAAAAATGGATTTCTTAGGATTAAGAAATCTAACTACCATCCAAAAAACATCTGAATTAATTAAGAAAAGCCAAGGGGTAGGACTAGATTTAGATCAAATACCCCTAGACGAAATTAGGGCATTAAAAATACTATCTAAAGGTGAAATTAAGAAAAAACCAGCAGATATACAAAAAACCTACAAGCTGATAGAGCAAGGAGAATTAGAGGGTATCTTTCAGCTCGAATCTTCCGGTATGCGTCAGGTTGTGCGAGACTTGAAACCGGATAGTATCGAAGATATTTCTTCCATTTTAGCCCTCTACCGACCTGGCCCTTTAGACGCTGGTCTAATTCCTAAATTTATCAACCGCAAACATGGCAGGGAAAAAGTTGAGTACCCTCATCCTCTCTTAGAACCAATTCTCAAAGAAACCTATGGTACCCTCTGCTACCAAGAGCAAATCATGAAAATGGCTCAAGATTTAGCAGGTTATTCGTTGGGACAAGCGGATTTACTGCGACGTGCTATGGGGAAAAAGAAGGTGTCTGAGATGCAAAAACATCGAGAAACCTTCATTGATGGTGCGGCTAAAAATGGAGTACCAAAAAGAGTAGCAGAAGGTTTATTTGAGCAAATGCTACTCTTTGCTGAATATTGCCTAAGCTACGATACAGAAATACTAACAGTTGAATATGGTTCCCTACCCATTGGTAAAATTGTTGAGGAGAAGCTAGAATGCACTGTTTATAGTGTAGATAGAAACGGTTATATCTACACCCAGCCGGTTGCTCAGTGGCATAATAGAGGAGAGCAAGAAGTATTTGAATATCTTTTAGAAGATGGCTCAGTCATTCGAGCAACAAAAGACCATAAGTTTATGACAAATAATGGTCAGATGCTGCCTATTGATGAGATATTTAAGCAAGGTTTAGACCTAAAAAGCATCTCAGAACTGCCGGTAAGCACACTCAATCTGGCCAGCTAAATATTAATCCGAGGTTCTCGCATCCAAGCTAACTGCACCAGCACCGGCATAATAAACCATTAACAATCCCCCAATCAGTGCCAAATTTTTAAGAAAGGCAGTTAGCTCATCTGGATTTGCTAAAAAGTTGTGGAAGACTAGAGTAGTGGGAATTAAAAATAAAATTAAGATAATAGCTCCCCAACGGACTTTGTAACCTAATACCAGAGATATCCCACCCACCAGTTGGAAAATGATATTGCCAATGAGCAATAAACCGGCTAAAGGCAATCCTTTTTCAACCATCATTTGCTCAGTAGCAGCAAAATCCATCATCTTGCTAATGGCGGAGTTGAGGAAGATGATAGATAAACAAATTCGCGCAATTAGTGGAATGTAGCTCATGCTAAACAAATTCCCCTTTTGCAATCATTATCACTTTGCCTCCCACCTGCACATCGATAGTATCGTTACTTTGTTGAGCTTTAAGTAATAAAAGTGAAGGTCTGCCAATTTCATAGCCTTGCTCTACTTTAACACTTACAGACTTTTTCCCAAAGTAAGAGTGTTTGACCAGATAGCCTGCTAGACAACCATTAGCGCTACCTGTAGCGGGGTCTTCTGGCACACCAATATATTCAGCAAATACCCTGACGCTTAGGTCGTTTTCTGGGAAGTAGGTTTCTGGGCAAAAGACTAAGATTTCTTTTGAGCAGGTCTTTTTAACGAACTCAAAGTATTTATCCTTGTTTACGACAATTCTCTTCAAAGATTCGTGCTTTTTCAAAGGGACAATAATAAAGGGAATACCTGTAGAAACTTCTTGAATAGGGAAGCGATGATCAATTTCATTTGCCTCTAAACTCAAGACCGATGCTAGGGCAGTAGCATCTAGGTTTCCTTCAAAAGTTGGCGGATTTTGGCGCATCCACGGCAGCTCGGCACCATCACTATCCTGGTACCAGGTTACAGGAATTTGTCCAACTTGCAAATTTAAATTAACTGTTGTGACTAGTTGATTAATAATCGTCTTTTGAATGATATAAGCTGTACCCAAAGTTGGGTGTCCCGCAAAAGGTAATTCTTTGTTAGGCGTAAAGATACGAACATTGTAGCCACCATCTTGACTATCAATAGATGTCAAAAAAGTAGTTTCAGAATAATTAATTTCTTTGGCAATAGCTTGCATCTGGTCAGTAGATAGGTCAGTTGCATCTGTAAAAACCGCTAATTGATTGCCGGTATATTTCTCGATAGCAAAAACATCGACTAGATAAAAAGTCAGTTTCTTCATCCCAATTTTCCTAAACTACCCTTACCACCTTTGACTGTACCGAATCAGACCATAAACTCACAAAATGACCGTGAGTCTCAAGAATAACAGTTTCGCCATGAATTTGTATTTCTTGGCAGAAGATGTCTTTACACTTAACAACTGCCAGACAAAGCTTATATAACTGAAGACTTATTTTAATCCTAAACACAATCTAATTTCGGCAAATTGCTATTTGGGTATTTTAAGGGATCACCCTAAAGAGAGATCTTTTGATCCCGGAGAGTTGTATACTGTACTACTATTGCTCAGCTGTAGCACTCAACAAAGCGAATTTTACCTCAAGATTTCACTAATGATGCCATTTTTTGGAATTGTTTGGATGACTTCCTGGGTTAGCTGTTTTCTTGCTTCTAGTCAGGCTTTATTAAAAGTCCCTGACTATTTAAGCGGTGCTTTCCCCGCAAGTGTTTTATCCGTTGTCAGTAGTCCCATAGAAATACCAACTTCTCCTCTTTATTCAGAGGCTTTCTCTCATAGTTCCTCCGTTTCAACTATGTCCAAGCCGGGATTGGTGGGAGTAGGTACAGGTGTTTCCCCCCTACCAACATTGCTAGCTCAAAGTGGAGTAAGCAGTTCCTTTCGATTAAACGGGGTGGAAAATTTGTTCTGTCGTCCAGAGTCAGGGCAAAAAAAAGAATACAAGCCAGCTGTCGGAAAACCCTCATCTTTATCGGCTTTAAGGAAGGAAAAATCTATCGACGAAGCACCAGAAAAATCAAAATCTAGGAGCAATAGTTCAGAAAAGACAATCTCTCAACAAATTTTGCAAGCAATTAAAATTTTTTTGCCTAAGGGTGAGCAAGTTGAACCAATTAAAAAAGTGCCTCCTGACTCAGTCTTGGTTATTAGCACTCAATCTGGCAAGCCTTTGGAGGAAAATTACAGCAGCACAGGAGGTGCCGTACAGCGAGGGTTACGGCGCTATTCACAACTCTTAACAGCACGGGCTTTTGCTGCGACTACTCCCAAAGGCAAGGAGCAGTTTCAAGTTTGGCTGAAGGGACGCTTAATCGCCCAACTACCTAGCCAACCACAAGCTGTCCTAATGGCAAAAAAGCTGAAAAAATTTATCTTTAACTTATCCGAGCAGGAGTTGAATACCTCTAGTATTGAACCGATTCTCATCGATGAGCTACCAGCTGTTAAGTTTGGCGAACGTTTGGTCTTTAAAATTGACGATGTCCTGGCTGAAGGTATAAACCGCAATCGAAAACTCCTAACGGTTGAGTGGGCTAACAATATCCGTAAAGCTTTAGGTCAAGCACCTCTTAAGCTAGCCAAAGCACAAAAGCAGATGTACAACCTGGTAGAAACAGGAAACACATTGGGAGGAGTTGCGTCCTGGTACGGCGACTATTTCCATGGTAGGCTGACTGCCAATGGTGAAAAGTATGATCAATATGAATTTACGGCAGCCCATCGCACCCTGCCTTTCGACACCTACCTGAAAGTAAGAAACTTGAAAAACGACGACACTGTAATTGTCCGGATTAATGACCGAGGTCCTTTTATCGACGGTAGAAACTTGGATTTATCCAGACAGGCTGCTCGTTGTCTCAATAGCGAAAATGTGGGAATTGTACCCTACGAAGCTGTAATTATGAAAACGCCCTCTACTCAATCTGGGCGCTATGTCGTCAGCAATTAGCTTGACGTTAAGAGTTTGGTTTTTTAGCTAGTCAGGGTGGGTTGAAAGAAAATTGGGCAATCGTGGCAAAAAAAGAGTTCAACCCACCCCTAGGCAATAGTGATCGGTTAAGAAGAATTGGGTCGAGACGAGCTTGGGAGACGGGGTGATGAGGAAGATGGGGGTAGAAAGAATGAAGAATGCAGAATGAAGAGTTGAAACTCTAAATTCTAAATTCTAAATTCTAAATTCTAAATTCTAAATTCTCCTGACTCCTTAGCTGCTCAGACAGCGAATTGCTTCTAGTAGACCTCTAGCTTTGTTAAGAGTTTCCTCGTATTCTTTAGCTGGTTCAGAATCTGCTACTAAACCAGCACCGGCTTGAACCGATACCGTCTGCTTACCTGGTTCAGAAGCTCTCACCACCATGGTGCGAATGGCGATCGCACTATTGAATTGACCCTCGAAATCATACCAGCCATAAATACCAGAATAGGGTCCGCGCCGCTCTGGCTCCAATTCGTGAATAATTTCCATGGCTCGAATCTTGGGTGCCCCACTAACAGTACCAGCAGGGAAGCAAGCTTTAAGTAAATCCCAGGCCGTTTTACCCTCGTCTAGTTGACCAATAACATTGCTAACAATGTGCATGACATGGGAATAACGCTCAATAACCATTAACTCATCAACCTTGACCGTTCCACTTTGACAGGCGCGGCCTAGATCATTGCGACCTAAATCTACCAACATAATATGTTCGGCAATTTCTTTGGGGTCTTGCAGCAACTCTTGAGCAAGAGCCTCATCTTCCTGGATAGATTTTCCCCGTTTTTTTGTACCAGCAATTGGTCGCAAGGTTGCCTTAATTCCCCCTTGAGGCGAGACAGTTGCCTTAACCATCACTTCTGGTGAGGAGCCAATGATTTGCCAATCACCAAAGTTGAAGTAGGCCATGTAAGGAGAGGGATTAATGAGGCGCAGGGAACGATAAAGGGCGAATGGTTCACCACTGTAGTTAGCCGAAAGACGTTGGGAGAGAACTACCTGAAAAATATCTCCTGCTCGGATGTAGTCTTTGGCAATTTCTACGTTAGCGCAAAACTGTGAAGCTTCGGTATTACTCGTATAGTCTAGCTGCTGAGTTGTCGCTTCTGGAGGTGTCCACTCTAGCACCGTGTCTTTGCCGGAAAGGGGCAACTGAAGCTTATTTACCAACTCTTGTACACGCCGACAAGCTTGCTGATAAGCTTCTTTCTTGTCAACCTGAGTATCTCGCAAATCTGCGTAGGCGATCGCCCAAATCTTGCGCTTGACCTGATCGAAAATAATCAGATTATCAACCTGCATCCATACTCCATCAGGCAGGTCATTTTCATCAGCAGGGTAGACAGGTACACGCGGTTCTATCCAGGGAATTAACTCGTAACCCCAGAAGCCGAATAAACCACCAATTCCTGGGGGAAGTTGAGGTAGCTTTACAGGTTGATAGGGTTGAAGACAACTAGCTAAAATCTCGAAGGGGTCACCCTCAAACACTTTGACTGAGGCATCTCGGTGTGTTTGAGTCGTGCGTTCTCCCCTAGTTTCCAACACCCATAAAGGATCAGACCCTAGCAGGCTATAACGTCCGATATTCTCACCACCTTCTACCGATTCTAGCAAAAAGCTATAGGGCTGGCCGGCGCAGACCTTATACCAAGCAGAGACTGGCGTTTCTAAGTCGGCAACCCATTCTTGGTAGACTGGCACAAAATTACCTTGCTCTGCCAGGGAGCAAAACTGTGAGAAATCGGGAAAGATCATCAGTCTCTCGGTTGTTTAGCCACAGCTCTAGCAATTTGAGTAAGGG
>JBAUJE010000025.1:0-4039 GCA_049683475.1 Coleofasciculaceae cyanobacterium
GCTCTAGCTGGTTTCAACCCCCGTCAAAGCAACCCAGAAGATGGAGCATTAACAGCTTTAGAAGTAACTGGACTCAACCTCTGGGGTACAAAACTGGTCGTACTCTCAGCCTGTGAAACAGGAGTAGGAGAGGTAAACAATGGAGAAGGTGTTTATGGCTTACGTCGCGCTTTAGCTATAGCAGGTGCAGAAAGTCAGTTAATTAGTTTATGGAAAGTAGATGATTTTGGCACAAAAGAATTGATGGTCAAATATTATCAGCGCGTCTTAAATAAAGAAGGTCGCTCAGAAGCCATACGTCAAACACAATTAGAAATGCTAGCCAGTCCCCAATACCAACATCCCTTTTATTGGGCATCTTTCATCCCCTCCGGGGAGTGGAAGGCGATGGAATGATGGTATGACGAATTAATGGAATACCCGTAGAGACCTTGCATGCAACGTCTCCCAACAATAATGAGGGAGATAGGGAGGCAGGGGAGCAGAGGAGCAAGGGAGCAGGGGGAGATGAGGAAGATTGGCAATTTCCAATTCTAAATTCTAAATTCTAAATTCTAAATTCTAAATTTTCTATTCCCCGTTCCCCATAATTAACAGTTTTCAGCTCAAAATCCAAAACCTCCTAGACTAAAAGCAATACTTAAAGTAGAACTCGACAGGAGGGCTTGCCTTGACTGAAAACCAAATTCCTCTCCAGGCGATCTCCCGTTCTGAACTGAGGCAGTTGGTTTGTAGCCAACTGGAGATGCTGCTTAAGCAGAATAACCTCGAAGGGGCGAAGGCGCTGTTGATACCAGTACAACCTGTAGATATTGCCGAAGCTATTGAAGGTTTGCCAGAAGCGATGCAGGTAATTGCTTTTCGCTTACTTTCTAAGGCTGAAGCGATCGAGGTTTATGAGTATCTTGACTCAACCGTCCAGCAATCACTGATTGAGAAGTTCAAACGTCAGGAGGTTATTGACATTGTAGATAAGATGTCTCCTGATGATCGGGCGCGTCTTTTTGATGAGTTACCAGCTAAAATAGTCCGACGCTTGCTAGAACAACTTAGTCCCAAAGAACGCCAAGCGACAGCCCAGTTGTTAGGTTATGAATCTGACACGGCGGGGCGGATTATGACACCCCAGTATATCTCCCTCAAGGAAGCGTTAAGCTTTGGTGAAACTCTAGAAAGGATTCGCGGTCTGGCCAACATTACGGAGATGATTTACTATCTCTATGTAACCGATGCTTCTCGACGCTTGACGGGAATTGTCTCCTTACGAGATTTGGTAACTTCCCCACCAGAGCAAACATTGGGGGAAGTTATGACTCGTGATGTAGTTTATGTTCACACAGATACTGACCAAGAAGAAGTGGCGCGGTTAATCCAGCGCTACGACTTTCTAGCTGTACCAGTAGTTGATCGAGAACAACGTCTAGTGGGTATTGTCACAGTCGATGATGTGATTGACATTTTAGAAGAGGAAACAACCGAGGATATTTATGCCTTAGGCGGTGGCGTACAATCAGGCGGTGACAATTATTTTCAGACAAATTTAATAACAGTTGCTCGCAAGCGAGTTGTTTGGTTATTTGTCTTACTGCTTACTAATAGTGTAACTGCCACGATTATTTCTTCTCAAGAGTCACTCTTGAAACAAGTTGTGACATTAGCCGCATTTATCCCTTTGCTGACTGGTACTGGTGGTAACGTCGGGGCCCAGTCTTCAACGGTGGTAATTCGGGGTTTAAATACCGACGAAATTGCCGACATGGGAGCAGGACAAGTGATTTGGCGAGAAGCCTTAGCAGGTGCTTTACTAGGTACCATCTTGGGAGTAGTAGCAACAGGATGGGCGTACCTGTTCAAGAACGATTTAGCCGTAGCTTTTTCGGTGGGAGTCAGTTTGTTGGCGATCGCAATTTTAGCTTCTGTTGCAGGTTCGTCACTACCCTTTCTATTCCGTTCCTTGGGTTTTGACCCGGCTTTAATGTCAGCACCGTTTATCACAACGGCGGTTGACGTTCTCGGTGTCTTAATTTATTTCAACATCGCCAGAGTTGTTTTAGGACTTTAACTAAGCCATTAACCTACTTTTAGCAATTTGCCTTGTCATTATGATGTCAGAAGTAAGGAGTCAGGAGAATTTAGAATTTAGAATTTAGAATTTAGAATTTCAACTCTTCATTCTGCACTCTTCATTCTTAATTCTTTCTACCCCCATCCCCCTCTTTCAATGGTTGAGGCATAGCGGTAGCATCTGGTCAGGTGATCTATGGAGTGGTAGCTGTGTCTTTTTCTCTCTTGCTCAACTTGGTTAACCGTTTGCGCCTAGAACAAAGAATTAGGCGTAGGATTGGTGCTATCACTAATCGGCTATATCGACAACTCTCGGAAGAGAGTAAATCTCAACAAGAACAGCAGATGGAAGAGGCTGTAGCTGCCTTAGAAGCAAAGCTACGGGTTTATATTACCCAAGAAGAATTTGTTAAACCTCAGCCAGGAAACCTCGAACTAGGTCAACTCCAAGCCAAATTAACCAGCCTGGAGGCATCCCTTAGCAGTATAGTGAAATACCTCAATAGTTCCTCACTAGCAGCGAGAATAGACCATTTAGAACAAGTTATCGCTTCTACTCGTGCAGAAGTTAGCAAAATTAATCGTCAATTGTCAGGGACAGGGGATCACAAAACTTTTGTTAAACCACAGCAGCTCTTTAATCCATCGCAACCGCAGTATGCAGCAGTAGGTAGGCAAAATAATGAAGAAGGAAAACTGCCAACCTGGCGAATCTTACATTCTTTAAGAGGACATGCAGACTGGGTTAGCTCCCTTGCTATCAGTACTGACGGAAAAATACTTGCTAGTGGCAGTTTCGACCAAACCATCAAACTCTGGCAAATCTCGACGGGAGAACTACTTAATACCCTATCAGAGCATTCAGGTGGTGTTTTGTCCATTGCCATCAGTCGGGATGGGCAAATCTTAGCTAGTGGTAGCTTTGACCAAACTATCAAACTCTGGCATCCGGAGGGAGGAGAATTGATCGATACTTTAACTGGTCATACTAGCTCAGTTCGCTCCCTTGCTATCAGTCGGGACGGACAAACTCTAATTAGTGGTAGTTTTGATGAGACAATTAAGCTCTGGAACCTCGAAAAACCAGAATTCCTGTCTAACCTCACAGAAAAGGCAGGAAAGGTAACAGCAATAGCTTTAACACCTGACGGGCAAACAGTTGCTAGTGCTGGAGAAGATGGAACTATCACTCTTTGGCAACTAGATAGTATTCCCCCTGAGTCAGCATCTACTAGTATCTTCAAGGGTAATCTTAGCCCTGTTTACTCCTTAACCATTAGCGCTGATGGTCAAACTATCGCTGCTGGTTGCAGTGATGGTAAGGTCAAATTATGGCAGTTGGGTAGTCCCGAACTACGGGCAATTTTCACAGGTCACTCCGAGAAAGTCATGTCGGTGGTATTTGGCTACGATGGGCGAAGCTTAATCAGTGGTAGTGGTGACGGTACAACCAGAATTTGGTCTTTAGGGACTGGTGAGACTCAAGCAGTACTTACTAACGAAGCTGCTGAACCGGTAATGTCCATTGCCACCAGTCCGGATGGTCAGTTGATTGCTGTGGCTAGCGTTGATGGCTCAATTACTATTTGGCAAGGTCATTTAGACTTATAATTCCGAGGGGGTATCAGGAGCAATAACTCTACCGTCCGTTTTCAGTGGAGACGAGTCTGGGGGCACTAAATCACTAATTTGAACGCCCATTTGCTGGCAAGCGATGTCTAGTTCTTGCCTAAAGCTCTCAATGTCTTCACCATAGCCACAAAGTTTGGCACTAGTTTCGACTCCCTGCTTAACATTGGCTCTTGCACAATCAACTAAATCCGTACCCTTCAGAGGTTTGGGAGAGGTCATAAATATCTACTCTTGCTGTTTTTTACATATTAGTGGCTTAGTTGAGACGCTGCCAGGGCAACCCGAAGGGATTTCTAAATCCAAAAACGAATCAGGCCGAGATGGGGGAGATGGGGGAGATGGG
>JBAUJE010000026.1:0-1702 GCA_049683475.1 Coleofasciculaceae cyanobacterium
TCCCACTCCTATGTCAATTCCTATTTTTTCTAATTTAGTTTCTTTAATAGAAAAAAAGGCTTCCTTGCGAACTGTTTTGGTTGTTCCTTTTGTACTACAAATTGTTGGGGCGGTGGGGTTAGTAGGGTATTTGTCTTACCGCAGTGGGCAAAATGACGTTGAAAATCTTGCCAACCAATTAATGGAGGAAAAAGGCAATCGTGTTGAGCAGTACCTCGATACTTACTTAGCTGTCCCCCATCAAATTAACCGCATGAATGTCGATGCGGTTCGCCTCGGTCAATTAAATTTACAAAATTCGTCAGCCATAGAACGTTACCTTTTCTGGCAAATTCAACAGTTTGAGAAGGTAGCAACCATTATTTTTGGCAGTAATCGAGGAGAATTTATCGCAGGCGATCGCTGGATTGGACAGCTTTTCATCATGGCTTCTGCTCCCTCTAATAACACTGAGATATCGATGTATGCTTCAGACTCCCTTGCTAATCGTGGTGAACTGTTTAAACAGTTTCAACAACCCGATGCGCGGGAAAGACCTTGGTATCAAGCTGCAGTGAAAGCAGGGAAGCCAACCTGGACTGAGATTTTCCAACTTGGTGATAACTCTGATTTGGCGATTAATGCCACTCGACCGATTTATGATAATGCTACAAAAGAACTCCTTGGGGTCTTTTCAGTTAACCTCAATCTCGGTGAAGTCAATAAATTTATCGAGGGTTTAAAAGTGGGGAAGTCAGGAGAGGTTTTTATCATTGAGAAAAATGGACTATTAGTTGCTAATTCAGTTCATTCTAATCTTTATAACCTTACTAATAAGCAAATTTTTAAACGGTTAAAAGCAACAAATAGCGAGAATTATTTGATTAGTAAAACTAGTCAACTTTTAACTGAACGATTTGGCAATTTCAATAACATTAACAATCTTCAGAAACTTAATTTTAAGATTGAGGGGGAACAAAAATTTCTCCAATTATTGCCATATCAAGATGAGTTTGGTTTGGATTGGCTGATTGTGGTTGTTGTGCCAGAATCCGACTTTATGGCACAAATTTATGCCAATACCCGCACCACGATTGCTTTGTGTGTAGTGACTTTAGTTGGGGCAATAGGTGTGGGAACTATTACGGCAGGTTGGATTACTCAACCCCTGCTGCAACTAAATACTGCGGCCAAGAAGCTTACTCAAGGAAAATGGGATGAAACTATCCTAATTAATCGCCGCGATGAAGTAGGACAATTGGCAGCATCTTTTGTCGAAATGGCAACACAACTGCAACAATCTTTTGCCAAATTACAAGGAAATAAAAGCCGCCTTAATCAAATTCTTGAAGCCATACCAGTCGGCATCGTTGTTCATGATATCACCGGACAACTTACCTATGCCAACGCCATAGCAAAGGAGTTACTTGGCATTGAGGTTTTACCCAACGCTAAAACTGAGCAATTAGCAGTAACTTATCAAGTTTATCAAGGGGGAACTGAACAGTTATATCCGACAGAAAATCTTCCAGCCGTTCGTGCGCTTCAGGGAGAAAAGGTGAGGGTTGAAGATATGGAACTTCGTTTACAGGAGCGAAGGATACCCTTAGAAGTTTACGGTACACCTCTGTTAGATGAGACAGGTAAAATCATCGGAGCTATCGCAGCTTTTGCTGACATTAGCGAACGTAAATTAGCAGAGAAGATTTTTGCAGACTACAAC
>JBAUJE010000027.1:0-31817 GCA_049683475.1 Coleofasciculaceae cyanobacterium
TACTAACTACTCACCTCCTCACCCCCTCACCCCCTCACCTCCTCACCCCCTCACCTCCTCACCCCCTCACCCCCCCTGCTGTAAGATTGCCAACTAATTGCCGTTGAGGGATAATTCAGCTCAACAGCAATCAGGGTTACCAGTTAATTATGCAGAATCCAGATAATCAGGAAAGGGTGCGTAAAACATGGCAACTTTTTCGGAATTTCGGTCTAGATGCCATTCCCATTATGAGGTTGAGGGAATCTCTACTTCAGGACTCCCAACTTACCCTAAACTTCCTAGTTTTAATTGTTAGCTCCTGTCTAATTGCCACATTTGGTTTACTCCTCAATAGTGCTGCCGTAATTATTGGGGCAATGATTATTGCTCCTCTGATGATGCCTTTACGCGGGTTCTCTTTTGCAACCCTTGAAGGAGATTTGATTCTCTTACGTAACAGTTTTCTCTCTGTGGCAGCAGGAACAATCTTAGGTGTTGGTTGTTCCTGGCTAGCTGGCACTATTATTAGTCTGCCAGAGTTTGGGGAGCAAGTTTTAGCCAGAACTCAGCCTAATTTAATTGACCTTTTAATTGCTATAGTAGCAGGTGGGGTTAGTGGTTATGCTAAAATCCGACCCTCAATTGGAGATGCTCTTCCTGGTACAGCCATTGCTGTTGCTCTGATGCCTCCTCTTTGTGTAGTTGGATTGACCCTTTCTCAGGGTGAATTGGAGCTAAGTTGGGGAGCCTTTCTTTTATATATTACCAACCTAATTGGTATCAATCTAGCTTGTCTGATTGTCTATGTTATTAGTGGCTATGCTCGTAGTAATGAATTAGGCAGGTCTTTGAGTTGGGGATTTTCCTTAGTACTAATTGCTTTGCTAGCAGTGCCTTTAGGCATTAGTTTCTTGCAACTAATTCAGCAGGCTCACGCGAAAGAATCTGTTCGGGAAATTTTAGTTACTCGTCCTATAGTTGATAGAGAAGATGTAGAGGTAATTAATTCTGTTATCGATTGGAAAACTAAACCACCTCGCATTAAAGTTATTGTCCGAGCAACTGCTCCAATTACGCCAGAGGAGGTAGAACTAGTGGAAAATCTGGTTAATAGTGAACTAGATCGTCCTTTTAAAATAATGTTTGATGTTACCCAATCAAATCTAGTACAGGCTCCCAACATTCCATCTAACTAACTAGAACTCAAATCTTTCATCATTCTCAACAAAGCTATTTCAAGCAGGGTGGGTAAAAACAAACAATAGAGATTAAAAAATATTATGCTCTTGTTCGTTGACTTTGCCCACCCTATAGCTACTGAATTAGGGTTATCCCAACATTATTGAATATGTACATCGTCTAGATTTAGCCCCCACCAAGGAAATATTGAACAATTATAAAAAAAAGGTTTGAGGGGGTGCCAAAGTGGGAAGGTACAATTTTGACAGCCAACGGTCAGGAATTAACAGCAACTATTACTGACCCAGTATTTGCTAGACGCTTAGAATTGGGACATCTACCTAAACCTCCCTGCTTAATAACCGTTAGTCTCAGTCTGCCTTGGCGACCAGCCAATTGGCATCAAGTTGACCCTTGTTGGAAGCTGATTGCAGGTGTTGTTGAACTTTCGGAGTAATTAAGCTGTGATTAAAGATAATTTGAGACAATAAATTTCTTTCCGTGGTTGGTGACACGGACATTTGTATAAATATACTTTACCGCAGAATTAATATTAAATTCACACAATTTGTGGACAAAATCAGTTAAGTTATTAGTGGTTAGGTTGGTAATGCTGTCTTGCTTTTAATCAACTTAGGTTACTAGCATTACTAAGGGTGTAACTACTGCATGTAACTTTATGAGTACCAATTCCTGACGATGCAGTCAATGTCTGAAGCTTCTCTGCCGGTAAATTTTATAGAACGATCATCTGTGGTGCAGTTACCTACCCGTCTGAGTGTAGTGGAAGCCGTTGCTTTCAGGGAAACCTGTCATCAGCTTCTTCAGAACAGTACTGTTCCTAACGAAATCATTGTTGATTTCAGTAAAACAACGTTTGTTGATAGTAGTGGCATTGGTGCCCTAGTAAGTAATCACAAAGTCACCCAACAAAAAGGAGTTTCCTTAATACTTAGGGGTATGACTCCCCAGGTAATGGCTGCATTAAGCATGACGGGATTAGACAAGGTTTTGATACTGGAGGAAAGCCACGATGAGTCAACGAATACTCAAAGAAGTTGGTCAAAAGAGCATTTACCGACAACTCATCCTTCTACTAATTCTTGGATCAAGCGCTTCCTAGACATTCTGGGAGGAATAGTTGGTTTAGGAATTACAGCAATTTTCTTTATCCCCATTGTTATAGCAATTAAACTTGACAGCCCAGGTCCGATCTTCTTTGCTCAAACTCGCTGTGGCTGGATGGGTAAGCAGTTTCAAATTTGGAAATTCCGCTCAATGTGTATTGAGGCTGAAGTTCTAAAAGATAAAATTCCCAATCAAGCTATTGGTGCCATTTTCAAGAATGATAATGACCCTAGGGTAACGCGGGTGGGTAGTTTTTTGCGAAAAACAAGTCTTGACGAACTTCCTCAATTCTGGAATGTTATTAAGGGTGAGATGAGTTTAGTTGGAACTAGACCTCCGACACCAAAAGAAGTAGAAATCTATCAGGTTCCAGAATGGCAACGTTTAAATGTTAAGCCAGGGATGACGGGAGAGTGGCAAGTCAATGGGCGATCGCAAGTCCGAGAATTTAGTGACATAATCAAACTGGATTTGCGCTACCAGGAAAACTGGAGTTTGATTTACGATCTGAAGTTGATAGTCAAAACTATTTTGATAGTACTCAGCAGAAACAGTGGTGCTGTCTAGATCGTTTTTTAGCTCAATTTAACTTAGTATCAGCGAGTTAAACTATTCTGACTCGCTGAAGTTTTATTTTTAATTGATAGTCATAATTTAAACTAATTTTCTGGCTTAAGAGGTACTTCCGGGTTTTTCAAAACCAATACTCCTTGTGAGTTGACTTTGTATGCCTTGCCAACATACCCTGTCCTTTCATAGAGTACTTGGTGAATATATTGGTCTAATTCAACCGGATTAGGAATTTCCGATCGGTAGTGGTCTTTCATTCTTTCTTCAATACCCATCTCATCGAGACGATCATGAAGTTTCACGCCATCTTTGGCAAAGTAAGCATCCCTTGCTGTTTCGTCTTGGAGGAAGCTGATAATGATCGACAGGGGAACTTCACCAACTGTGATGCTTTCTCCCATGGTGAACAGTAAAAGGGCACCGAGACTAATTGGCAAAACCACTGAAAGATAAACTATCGTTAAGAGTTTTTGGGCTTTTCTACTCGAAGAACGACGGGGTGACATTGTTTTACTCGGTGGCTGTCTTCTAGGGGAAAAACCGGATTTACTCATACTTACTAACTTAGCTCAGCAACTCTACCTTAACCTTGGTAAAATTTCTACCGCCAATAAATTTCAGTTCTGTTTTTTCCGTTTTAACAGCAAACCTGTACCAAGTACCATCAGTCCTGAGACAGTAGTTGACTGCGGTATGGAAGTTGGTGTTTCTCCCACTCCAATTTCAACTTCAACTTCCCCCTCACCAACGCCACCATCTTCACCTTCAAAAATACCCAAAATATTGTCTATCCAACTAGCGTAGAAGGAAACGCGCGTGTCTACCGAAATCTCACCAAAACTCGAATCTGTGAGGGGAGTTAGATCTGATGCAAGCAAATTACTACTGAAGTCTGCGCCGAAGCCGTAGGAAGTAACTCCAGCAATTAAACCATCAATAAAAGTTGGACTTCCAGAATCACCCAAAGCTGAGTTAACCTCATTGACTCCTAGCCCCAAATCAGCATATTGCTCCCCAAAAACTAGACCAAAAGCATCATTTTCTGGTAAGCCACTATCGAAATCGTAAGCTAGTTGAGTTCCCGGAGGAATTGGTTCTAAACTTGGTATGATTCCATTAATAATTTCCCCTAGAGCGTCGTAGCGGTTTTGACCCGTGCGCCTTTTATCATCAAAAAACTCAGGAGAGGTTCCCACTCCCGTACTACCAGTACCAAAGGCACCTGTGCCAACTTTTTGTCCTACCCTACCAACTTCATCGCTATTTCGATAAATGTCATAGCGGCTAATATTTGCTGGGGCTTCTGAGGCTAGCTCGATAATAGCAAGATCGTTAAATGATTGTAGGGAATCGTACTCTGGGTAAATGAAAAACTTGCTGGTGCCAATGCTAATATCGTCGTCAAAGTTTACATTGATGTTGAGGGGGTCGCTTTGCTCATCAAGACAATGAGCAGCAGTAAGAACATGTAAACCTGTATTTAATAGGGAACCATTACAAAAACCAAAACTGTTATTAACTAGCTGAGCAACACCATCAAAACCAGAGGTAAGATAGTTTTCCGGACTAGCAAATGTAGCCAACCTGGGCTGAATTGTCCCACTAGGGGAGCTGAAAGCCGTGGCCTTGGCTTCTAAAACAGTAGAAAAGCTGGCGATTAACCCTACAGTAGACGCAGTAATAAGATATCTGACTTTTGTCGAGATAGAAGCCGCCATAATGTTCATCACTAGACTTCTTGCAGAAATCAGGAGCAGGGAGTAGGGAGTAGGGAACAAGAATTGACGCAAACAGCGTCAGAAAGGCACTTTTGCAAGAGGTCTACTCGTCAAACCAAGACCTGCCCATCCAGTTAAACTTAAGATGTTGCAGTCCTTTAATAAATTTTTCCCCTGTTACCCTGTAACAGAAATTACTCCAGATATTACCTCCGGTGAGAGGAAAATCTAGATGTACTTCTGAACACAAGGGGTTAGGTTGAGTTTGGGTGTATAACGGCAGTATTACATCTATCTCTAGTTTTGTCGTCTGTACCTGGCAGACTTCATCGAAAGTTTATGTAATACGGCTTTAGTATGAAGTTTTGGTGAAGATGGCTGGGGTCAAAGTTGAGACTCAGTAGCTTACAAACTTATCGGTAAAGGTAGAGTGTGGGGTATAGGGAAGAAATAAGCCCCAAATAAGCTAATGCACATTTAACAAAGTATATTTGGCAAATTTTCGATAAACCTTCTTGTTATCTCCTCATTTTGTTCGGGATACAACAGTTCCTTGAATCAATATCATAATCATATAGAGATAAAAAAAGAGGAGACCATTAAGCAAAATGGCAAGACATACCCAAGCTCACATGTCCCGCACCATCGAAAAGAGGAGGCCAAGTGGGGCAAAGGAAATGACCAAAAACCAGATGGAATACTATATGGGAGCCAAATTGTTAGAAATTGGTGTTAATCCCAAATCAGCAATTTATCGATGGTCAGTAGAAACTAAAGGTAATGATGAAGTTTGGACTTATAGTGCTTACTGGGAAGATTCTAAAGAGCGCATCTTGAAAGAGGAACAAGGTTAAATTTGTGGATGGACAGTAGAGACGCTGCATACAACGTCTCTACATGCAACACCAGATTAGGCACTGAAATATTTTGCCGTGGGATGATAGGTGACAATGGCAGTGGTGGACTGTTCTGGATATAACTGCTCACTTTCATCCATATAAAGATTGATGCGATCGCACCCCAACAACTCCAATTGCTTGTATTGGTCTTGAATATTAGGACAAGCGGGATAGCCGAAGCTGTATCTTGAACCCGGATATCTTTGGGCTAAGATATCTCGAATATTGTCTGGTTCTTGTTCACCAAAACCCAACTCCCGACGGATGCGAGCATGAGTCCACTCTGCTAAGGCTTCCGCCGTCTGTACTGCTAGGCCGTGGAAGTAGAGATAATCAGTATATTGGTCAGAGTCAAATAGCTTTTTAGCAAATTCTGTAGCTACATCCCCTACCGTCACCGCCTGCATGGGGAAGACATCAAACTGGTTTGGTTCTGCTAAATCTTTAGGTAAAAAGAAATCAGCAATACACAAACGCCGTCCCGACTTTTGCCGAGGAAACTCCAAGCGTGCTACCTCTTGTTTCTTTTCCTCTAGGTCATAAATTATTAAAGAATTACCCTCAGCTAAACAAGGGAAATAACCGTAAACTAGCTGGGGATGTAATAAATTCTCCTCGGTAACCCGTTTCTGCCAATCTGCTAAAACTGGGTAAACTTTTTCTTGTAAAAATTTCTCATATTCCTCACGAGATTGCCCTTTGGGTTTGCGAAATTGCCACTGTCCGGCAATGGTTGCTTGTAAGTCTAAATACCAAAATACATCCTCTAAAGAGATATCTGTAGGTTGCAAGACTTGAGTACCCCAAAAAGGAGGAGTTGGACGTTCAATCTCTAAACTTACCTCCTCAGAACGGCGAGTATCTATTATCTCTGGCTGCTTAGTTTTTCTTGCCTTATTCCCATCACCATTAGATAAAGACTTATCGTTCTCTGTCTGCGTTACTCTGTGTCCATCTGCGTTTTCATCTAAAAATCCCTGCAAATTATCCCACTCACCAGCAGATTTAGCAGGCATCAATTTGTCCATAAAATGCAGGTCAGAAAAGGCATCCTTACCATAAACTACCCTACCCTGATAAGCATTTTGACAATCTTCATAGACAAACTTAGGAGTTAAAGCTGCACCGCCTAAAATTACCGGAACAGTAATTCCCCTCTCATTAAAAGTCTCCAGGTTATCTTTCATAAAGGCTGTAGACTTTACCAATAACCCACTCATAGCAATACAATCTGCTTGGTGTTGCTCATAAGCCTCAATAATATTTTCCACCGGCTGCTTAATCCCCAGGTTAATTACCCGATAACCATTATTAGAAAGGATAATATCTACTAAGTTTTTACCAATATCATGGACATCCCCTTTGACGGTAGCAATTATCATCGTTCCCTTGGCATTATCCCCCGATTCTTCCTTATCCATATAGGGTTCTAAATAAGCCACCGCCGACTTCATCGTTTCTGCTGATTGTAAGACGAAAGGTAACTGCATTTGTCCGGAACCAAATAGTTCCCCCACTACCTTCATGCCATCGAGCAAAAAGGTATTGATAATTGCTAAGGGAGGATGCTTTTCTAAGGCTTTGGCCAGTTGTTCTTCTAAACCAATCCTTTCTCCATCGATGATATGGCGTTTGAGGCGTTCTTCTACGGGTAGGTTTTCGTCCTGGCTGCGATCGCGTTTGGTAGTTTTCCCTTCAAATAGTTGAGTTATTATCCCTAGGGGGTCATAAGTACATATATCCCCCTCAAATTCCCGTTGATCGTAAATTAATTTAAGGCAGACTTCTTGGTGTTCTGGCTCAATTTTGGCTAAAGGTAGAATCTTACTAGCACTAACAATAGCTGAATCCAAACCTACCTGCATTGCCTCATGCAGGAACATCGAATTAAGTACTACTCTCGCTGCCGGATTTAGACCAAAGGAAATATTAGAAACACCCAGTAAAATATGACAGCCTGGTAATTCTTGACGGATGTGGCGAATTGACTCAATTGTTGCTTTACCGTTTGCCCGATCCTCTTCAATACCTGTCGAAATAGGCAAGGCTAAAGTATCAAAAAATATCTCATGGGGGGGAATACCATATTCTACCGCTTGACGATAAGCTCGTTGAGCAATGGCAAACTTTCTTTTTGCTGTCCGCGCCATGCCTTCTTCATCAATAGTGCCGACAACTACACCTGCACCGTATTTCTTGGCTATATCTAATACTTTGAGAAAACGTTCTTCTCCATCTTCGTAGTTAGTAGAATTAAGGATGCATTTACCCCCGGCAACTTTTAATCCTGCCTCCATCTTTTCCCATTCAGTGGAGTCCAGCATTAGGGGTAAAGTTATATTAGTTACCAACCGGGAAACTAATTCATGCATATCTTTTTCCCCATCCCGTCCCACGTAGTCCACGTTGACATCTAAGACATGGGCACCTTCCTTTACTTGGGCTTTAGCTAAAGCAACTAGTCCATCCCAATCCTCATTATTGAGCAGAGTGCGGCATTTTTTGGAGCCACTGGCATTGAGCCTTTCCCCGACAATTAGGAAAGAGTTATCTTGCTCATAGGGTTGAGTAGAATAAATAGAAGCGGCAGAAGGTTCGTAGTTGGGATGGCGCTCTTTGGGGCTTAAAGTTTTGGCAATTTCTGCTAATTGTTGAATATGCTCCGGACGGGTACCACAACAACCACCAATTACCTGCACTCCTAAATCTTCGACGAAATGCATTAAGGCCATGCGTAGTTCCATCGGCGTTAGCTTATAGTGAGCTTGGCCACCAACGTTTTCCGGAAGTCCAGCATTAGGAATACAAGAAACAATAAAGGGAGAATGTTCCGAAAGATATTTAATATGTTCCTTCATCTTGTCTGGCCCAGTGGCGCAGTTCAGACCCAAGATATCAATGGGGTAAGGCTCTAAAATAGTTAGGGCGGCACTAATTTCGGAACCTACCAGCATTGTACCCATCACTTCCATGGTTACCGATACCATGATTGGTCGTCTTGCCCCTTTGCCCTGAAATACCTCTTCTATACCATTAAGGGCAGCTTTAATTTGTAGTACATCTTGGCAAGTTTCCACGATAAATAAATCCACACCACCGTCATACAAACCTTCTGCCTGTTCAGCAAAACTAGCTTGCATCGTGTCAAAATCGATATGTCCTAGGGTTGGCAGTTTAGTCGTTGGCCCCATAGAACCTGCTACGAAACGGGGTTTTTC
Organism: Coleofasciculaceae cyanobacterium; assembly: GCA_049683475.1. Lineage (GTDB taxonomy): Bacteria > Cyanobacteriota > Cyanobacteriia > Cyanobacteriales > Coleofasciculaceae > JBAUJE01. The sequence goes on from JBAUJE010000027.1 coordinate 8,695, forward strand.
TGGGGTGGAGTATTCAGCCGCAATTCCCTTGGCTATTTCAGCAGCTTTTTTATTGAGATAATAGGCTTGGTCTGCTAAATTATATTCTGCCAGGACAATTGAGGCTGCGCCAAAGGTATCCGTCTCGATTACATCAGCACCTACTTCTAGAAAACCGCGATGCACTTTCTCTACTGCTTCCGGTTTGGTGTGAACTAGGTACTCGTTGCATCCTTCATACTCCGGGCCACCAAAGTCTGCTGCTGTTAAATTTTGAGTCTGCAATGAGGTTCCTGTTGCCCCATCAAAGACAATAACAGGACGTTGGGGAGAGTTGAGATGAGCAAGGAAGGGACTGTTCATAAGTAATAAGTAATAAGTAATGAGTGAGTTTTGTTAGGTGGTTAAGGGCAAGACGTGGTATGGTGCGAGGTTTATAGGGTTTTTAAAGCCAAATTACTAAAAGGTAAGATTACTTACCAAAATTATGAGCGGTTGCGTTCTTTCGTTTTGGGGAAAAAGCGATAATGCCTTGGACTTTTGCGATAGATAGGGGCGGTACTTTTACAGACATAGTGGCACTCAATTATGATAACGGTCAGTTAGTTGTTCATAAGCTACTCTCAGAAAGCCCTAACTACAGTGATGCAGTAGTACAAGGAATCCGGGAAATTATCGGTGTTTCCCCTAATTCCCCCGTACCACCGGAACAGATAGAAGTTATCAATTTAGGTACTACCGTTGCTACTAATGCTCTCCTAGAACGCAAAGGTGAGCGAACAGTACTAGTAATTACAAAAGGTTTTGGAGATGCCCTACGCATTGGTTACCAAAATAGACCAGATATTTTTGCCCAAGAGATTATTCTGCCAGAAATGCTCTATGAGCAGGTAATTGAGGCAGAAGAGCGCTACAGTGTCCAAGGAAAAGAATTAATCCCTACTAATCTACACCAGGTTCAAGAATCCCTCCAACAAGCTTACAATCTTGGCATTCGTAGCTGTTCTATTGTCTTGATGCACGCCTGGAAATACCCCCAACACGAGGCGCAACTGGGGAAGATTGCTCAAGAAATAGGCTTTAGCCATGTGTCACTTTCCCACCAAGTTAGCCCTGTCATTAAGCTAATTAGCAGAGGTGATACCACCGTAGTTGATGCCTATCTTTCCCCCATACTACATCGCTACATAGATCGGGTGTCAAGCCAGTTGGGGGGAGCGAAGGTGATGTTGATGCAGTCCAATGGTGGTTTGCTAGAAGCTTCTTTAATTAAAGCCAAAGATAGTATTTTGTCAGGGCCTGCGGGAGGTATTGTCGGCGCGGTGCAAACCTCTAGCAGGGCTGGTTTTGAGAAAATTATCGGCTTTGATATGGGGGGGACAAGTACTGATGTCGCCCATTATGCCGGGGAATATGAGCGTACCTTTGAGACAGAAATAGCAGGGGTGCGCCTGAGAACTCCGATGATGGATATTAACACCGTTGCTGCTGGCGGTGGTTCAATTGTTAATTTTGATGTCTCTCGCTATCGTGTTGGGCCAGAATCTGCTGGCGCTAACCCTGGGCCAGCTTGTTATCGCCTGGGAGGGCCTTTGACCGTAACAGACTGTAACGTGATGCTGCGTAAGCTGCAACCAGAATTTTTCCCTAAAGTTTTTGGTCATGACGGTAACGAGTCCCTAGATGTAGCTGTGGTGCAGCAGAAGTTTGAGGAGTTGGCAGAGCAAATTCAATTGAGTACAGGGGACACTCGCACACCAGAACAAGTTGCTGCTGGTTTTTTAGCGATCGCCATTGAAAAAATGGCCAATGCGATCAAAAAAATCTCCCTGCAACGGGGCTATGATTTATCTGAATATACCCTTTGCTCTTTTGGTGGTGCTGGGGGACAACATGCCTGTTTAATTGCCGATGCCCTGGGCATGAAGCAAGTGTTTATCCATCCCTATGCTAGTGTTTTATCAGCTTATGGTATTGGTTTAGCAGATGTTCGTTCTATCCGGGAAAAGACTTTAGAAATTGAAGTGCATGATGCCACAATTATGCAGTTGCAGAGTACTTTAGCTAGCTTATTAAGGGAGTTACGGCAGGAATTACAAAAGCAAAATGTTCGACATGTAGAAAAAGTTGAAACTATACGTAAAGTACATCTGCGCTATGAGGGTAGCAACTTCAGCTTAGCTGTAGATTTTGTTGACAATCTATCCCTGTTAATAGAGCAGTTTGAAACTCTACACAAACAGCGTTATGGATTTATTCAAAAAGATAAACAATTAATTGCCGAGACAGTTTCCGTTGAAATTATTGGTAAGACTAGGGTACTAGAAGAAGAGAAAATTCCCCTTCGCCAGTCTGGAAGTCCTCAACCTGTAACTACAGTACAAATTTATACAGACTCTGCTTGGCAGGATGCGCCTATTTTCCTCAGAGAAGAATTGCAAGCAGGAGACACAATTCCCGGCCCAGCTTTAATTATTGAAGCGAATAGTACTATTGTAATTGAGCCAGGTTGGCAAGCTAAGTTAACTGAATATAAACATTTAATTCTCAAGCGAGTTAAACCTCTAGAAGAAAAGAGTAATATAGCGACTACCGTCGATCCAGTTAGGCTGGAAATGTTCTATAATCGCTTCCGTTTTATTGCAGAACAAATGGGGGTAGTACTTCAGCAATCGGCTTTTTCTGTAAATATTAAAGAAAGGCTAGATTTTTCCTGTGCTATTTTTGACCAACAGGGACAATTAGTAGCCAATGCTCCTCATATTCCTGTTCATTTAGGAGCAATGAGTGAGACGGTACAGGCTTTGATTGCTCAGTGGGGTCAAACCTTTCAAGCTGGGGATGTTTATGCCTCCAATAATCCTTTTAAAGGTGGCTCTCATTTACCTGATATTACGGTCATAACTCCCGTCTTTGATGATGCGGGGAAAGAGATTTTGTTTTATGTTGCCTCACGAGGACATCATGCTGATATTGGCGGTATTACTCCCGGTTCCATGCCTCCCCACAGTAAAACCTTAAAACAAGAAGGAGTATTACTCGATAATCTTAAAATAGTTAGTCAGGGAAGTTACCAGGAAAAAGAATTACAAGAGTTACTTTTATGTTCTGATTATCCGGCGCGTAATCCTGTCCAAAATATTGCAGACCTGCGTACCCAAATTGCTGCCAATAAGCGTGGTGTTCAAGAACTAAGAAAAATGGTTCAGCAGTTTGGTTTAGAAGTAGTGCTTTCTTATATGGGTCATGTTCAGGATAACGCCGAAGAAGCGGTACGTTGTGCTATTAATAATTTAACTGAAGGGGATTGGGAATATCAATTAGATAATGGTGGTAAAATTAAAGTTGCTATCTCCATTGATAAATCTACTCGCAGCGCTCGCATTGATTTTACTGGTACTTCTCCCCAACAATTGGAAAGTAATTTTAATGCACCACAAGCAGTTTGTAAGGCAGCAGTTATTTATGTCTTCCGTAGCTTAGTAGATGATGATATTCCCCTCAATGCAGGCTGTCTAAAACCGTTAGAAATTATCATTCCTGCTGGTTCCCTACTCGATCCTCAACCTCCTGCGGCTGTTGTTGCTGGTAATGTGGAAACTTCCCAAGTAATTTGTGATGCCCTTTACCAAGCTTTGGGAGTAATGGCCGCTTGCCAAGGGACAATGAATAATTTCACTTTTGGTAATGCTAAATATCAATATTATGAAACCATTGCTGGTGGTTCTGGTGCGGGACGAGATTTTGCTGGTGCTAATGCTGTGCAATGCCACATGACCAACTCTCGTATCACTGACCCGGAGGTGTTAGAGTGGCGGTTTCCTGTACTGGTAGAAAGTTTTAGTATTCGTCAGGGGAGTGGGGGGAAAGGACGTTTTGCTGGTGGTAATGGTGTAATTCGTCGCCTGCGCTTTTTAGAACCAATGATTGCTAGTATACTCTCAAATCGTCGCACCACTGTTCCCCTTGGCCTTGCGGGTGGTGAGTCAGGACTTCCAGGGGAAAATCGGCTGGAACGGGTTGATGGTGGTGTGGAGGTTTTGGGTAGTATTGCTCAGGTGCAGATGGGAGTGGGGGATGTTTTTGTGGTTGAAACTCCTGGGGGTGGGGGGTATGGGGAGCTCACAAGGGTAGGTTTTTTACAATAAGATGCTGGTGGAGGTGAGACAAGGAGGACAAGGAAGGAAAGTAGACAAGGAAGGAAGAACTTTTTGTATATTACGAACTATTCACAACCAAAGATGATTGGGGAAATAATCCATACTTAATACTTGCCACTTAAAAAATCTCCCCGTCACCCCCTGCTCCCCGTCACCCCGACTCTCCAAAACTAACTTGACCAAGGATCGGTAGACAATAACTCCGAGAAACGTCTTCCCGCTTGTTGTTGTTGAATTCGCTCTAAACTGCCAGTAGGAATTGAGGCAATCAGTTCTCGTGTATATTCCTTGGCTGGTTCTCGGTAAATAGCTTCAGCCGGGCCAATTTCTTCAATTTTGCCCCGATTCATAACCATGATGCGATCGCTCATAAATTTAACTACGCTCAAATCATGGGAAATGAAAATGTAGGTAAGATTAAATTCAGCCTGTAATTCCTTGAGCAGATTAAGCACCTGCGCCTGCACTGAAACGTCGAGGGCAGAAACCGATTCATCACAGATAATAAATTTAGGATTAAGTGCCAATGCTCTAGCAATACAAACCCGCTGGCGTTGACCTCCCGAAAACTCGTGGGGATAGCGATTCATTAAGTTAGGATTCAAGCCAACTCGCTCTAACAAATAGGCGGCGCGATCGCGTCTTGCTTTACCCTTACCTCCCGTATTATGAATTAATAGTGGCTCCATTACTGCTTCCCCAATCTTCATACGAGGATCGAGAGAACTATAAGGATTCTGAAAAACAATTTGCATCTCCCGTCGCAACTGTCGCAAGGAAGAACCGTTTAAATTGCTAACATCTCGATTTTCAAATAAAATCTGACCACTCATGGGTTCAATCAAGCGCAGCAAAGTCCTAGCCAGAGTAGACTTACCACAACCCGACTCCCCAACCAATCCCAAAGTTTCCCCTGAGTAAACCTCAAAAGAAACATCATTAACCGCCATAATGTAGCGTTGCGTCCCACCAAATATCCCTTTAACAGGAAAGCCAACTTGTAAACTACGGACAGCAAGGAGGGGGGAGTCAGTACTAAGTTCCCGACCAAGTCCAGAAGCTAATTCTGCTCCCCCAACTCCCCCATCACCCCCATCTCCCCTTACTCTTTCTTGAATAACCTGCTCACCACTATCAGTACTAACTACTTCCATAAAGTCGGAAACTGTTGGCAGATATTGCAAACGCTTTTCTAAAGTGGGACGACAGGCTAATAAACCTTTGGTGTAGGGATGCTGCGGCTGAGAGAAAATCTGCATTACACCGCCGCTTTCGACAATTTTCCCTTGATACATCACCGCCACACTATCGGCAATTTCCGCAATTACTCCTAAGTCATGGGTAATAAAAATCATTGACATACCACGGCTGTCTCGTAGTTCCCGCAGTAAGTCAAGGATTGTGGCTTGAACTGTCACATCTAAAGCGGTGGTTGGTTCGTCAGCAATCAGAATATCAGGGTTGCAACAAATTGCCATAGCAATCATCACCCTCTGTAGTTGGCCACCGGACAGTTCATGGGGATAACGTTTCAGAATTGCTTGTTTTTGCTGGTTAATTTGTCGATTAATTTCTTTATCTGAAGGCAAAGGTTGACTAGGATTTTCTTGACGGAATTCTTCGAGATATTGCCCTCTCAGTTCCGGATCACTAGGCAAGAGTTTAACTTCCTGAAGACGAGCAATAGCCTGACGACGTGCCTCAGACTCGGAAACATCCTGGTGAAGGCGGAGTGCCTCTGTCAGCTGAAACCCACAAGTATAAACAGGATTAAGAGAACTCATCGGCTCTTGGAAAACCATGGCTATTTTACCCCCTCGATAAAGCCGCTTTTGTTCAGGGGGAAGGGAAAGGATGTTTACTGGTTCTGTGCCTTGATCCGAAGAGAAAAATATTTCTCCATTGCTAATTTTGCCAGGAGAGGGAACCAAATCCATAACTGCTAGTGAGGTGACTGATTTACCTGAACCGGACTCACCAACAATCCCTAGGGTTTCCCCCCGCTTAAGCTGAAAGTCAATACCATCAACGGCTATGATTAACTTTTCATCGGTTGGGAATTGCACTTGTAAGTTGCGGATATCAAGAACAGTATCAGTCATGGCAATTAATAATGGGAATTAACAGAGATTTTGACACAGTAGCATAGGGTTACGGGAACTTTTCAATGGGGCGTTGCCGAAGGAAAGAACGATCAAGGGGTGTGCAGATAGGGTTCTAACAGCAAGAAGAAAAACTAGACATTCTGACAATAATCTACCCAATTCTTGTGCTAATATGAACAAATAGGTAGATATTGAGTATTAGCGAAGCAGCCAAGCTCAAGGGAGTTTCCCAAAACACCGCATCGGCCATGGGAAAAACAGGGAAAACTTATTCCCCAAAGAACCCTTGGATGCAAGTTTTTAAGAAGACTTGGCGAAGAATGTGTTGGAAATAATCACAGTTTTTAGCGCAAGATTATATGGTTCACGCTCTCACAAAAACAAGCGATTGGTGGAGGAATTGAGAGATGTCGCTCAAAAGCTTTAAGACTAAGCTCAATCCTAATAACAACCAGCGTACATTATTTGCTAAGCACGCCGGAACAGCACGCCATGCTTACAACTGGGGATTAGCAACTTGCCTAGAATCTCTGGAGAAAAAAGAGAAGCTACCAACAGCTATTGACTTACACAAACGCCTGGTTGCAGAGGTTAAGTCAGTTCATAGTTGGTATTACGAAGTATCGAAATGTAGCCCTCAACAAGCACTGAGGAACCTGGCTACTGCCATCAAAAGATGGTCTTCTCAGAGAGTATCCGAGAAGCCTAGGTTCAAAAGAAAAGGATACAAAGACAGTTTTTACCTTGAAGGCAGTATTGCCATCAACGGCGACAGAATTAAACTACCTCGAATTGGTTGGGTAAAGTGCTATGAAATTATGCCTAGTATACCAATCAAAAACGTTACTATTTCAAAACGTGCTGATGATTGGCACATCAGTTTTAGGTATGAGTATGAGGTAGAAACTACACCCAAGATTAGGGAGCGGATTGGCGTTGACGTAGGCATAAACGCTCTAGCTACCTGCTCTGATGGCACGGTTTTTCCCAACCTCAAACCTTACCGCAAAGCCAAGCGTAAGCTGGCTCATCTGCAACGCGCTGTTAGCCGTAAAGTCAAAGGTTCAGCAAACCGACTCAAAGCAATTAAGCGACTAGCGAGGCAACATCGGCGTATAGCCAATATTCGTCTAGATGGACTGCACAAACTCACAACATGGCTTGCCCAGAACCACGGCACCATTGTTGTTGAGGGTTTGAATGTTGCAGGCATGCTCAAAAACCACCGTTTAGCCAGTGCTATAGCTGATTGCGGATTTTACGAGTTTAAGCGTCAGTTATTCTACAAAGCTGGGTGGTATGGAGCCGAAGTTGTCGAGGCTGACAGGTTCTACCCCTCTAGTCAGCTTTGCTCCAACTGTGGCTATCGACAAAAAATGCCACTCAAGGCCCGTGTTTATCACTGTGGCAACTGTGGCATAAAAAAAGACCGGGATTTAAATGCCAGTCTTAATTTGGAGTACTGGCGAACCCCAAGCTCTGGGGGGATTGCTTGTGGAGGCTCAAGTCAACCTGAGAGCATTGCTCAACGGGAGTCAATGAAGCAGGAAGGAAACATCAAACCTATGTATCATCAGCTTTCGCTGTTTGATACATAGGTTTGAGTAAGTTTTTCAGAGCGGTGTAGCAAGTAGCAATCATACTGCCCTTCAAAAACGCTTTTTCGTCGTAATCTTTATTTATAGACAATGACCATGCAACTTGGACACACTCGCCGTTTGACGGCTTTATCTCTCATATTTGTGAGTTCAATATTTTTGCCTCTCACTCTTACAAGTTGTGCTCAATCTTCCTCGAATCTTGGGTTAGAGTCTTCTTCATCGGTCACAGATAGCCCAGAAAATACTATGGAGACGGACAATCCCATAGATGACTCGACAGAAATTGCCTCTAGTTCCACGAATGCAACCCTTTGGTCTAATGAGTTTGCAACAGAAGACTGGCAAAAGGCTTGGGAGATTAAAAGCAAGGGAAAATGGGGACTAGAAAACACTACAGTTATAGAAGACTTGACAGGAAAATTTGCCAAAGTCTTGAGGGTCAACTATCCAGCTAGTTCTGCTAGTCCTAGCGTTTCTAGAAAGCACGATCTTCCCTTAGGAGGTGCTGGATTCTACGGAAATTTGGGTATGTCCCCTAAAGACAGTCTGCGGTTAAGCTACTACGTTCGTTTCTCGGAAAACTTCAACTTCGTCAAAGGAGGAAAGTTACCGGGACTATTCGGGGGAAGCACGGCGAATGGAGGAAATATTCCTGACGGGACTGATGGCTTCTCAACGCGCTTTATGTGGAGAAGACAGGGGGATGGAGAACTCTACGCCTACCTCCCGACAAGTAACAATTATGGTACCTCAATTGGTCGGGGCAATTGGCAGTTTCAACCAGGAGTATGGCATCACCTAGAACAAGAAGTCATTCTGAATGAACCGGGCCAAGAAAATGGTCGCGTTCGGGTTTGGGTTGATGGCACAGAAGTTTTAGAGGAAGATGGGTTAACATTCCGAAGCGTTGATGAGCTTAAACTCGAGGGTATCTTCTTCTCAACCTTTTTCGGCGGGGGTGATCCTTCTTGGGGAACACCTAAGGATGTGTATGTAGATTTTGCTGAGTTCTCGGTTACGGAAGTAGCTCCCTAAGAAGTTACCCTTAGGTTATCTGTTGAGACAGGGTGTGGGAAATCCCAGCAGAGGATGCTAGGCAATTATCAATTATCCATTGATAATTGCTTAATTTGGTCTAAGACCTCTGACGCTCCGTTGTCGCTAACGCTATCATTTACGAAGAAAATAAGTATTGAATTTATTTTGCATGAGGTTCAATCAAGATTCTTTCAAGGAGAGGTAATTATCCATTATTCATTGTTCATTATCAATTGTTCATCCCTCCTTTCCTGTCTCTTTCATGACCACATACTCGACCTTGACATCTTCAGTGTTACGAAGCACTAAACCTTGTCCACTGCTTTTTTCAAGGTCAAGCTGTCTCAGAGAAGCTTGCACCACCTTTTCTAGGACAATACTATTAACACCCGATATTGCCTGAGTAGAATCTGATAAAACTTGGCGCACCGTAAAATCCCTCAACTGGATATTCTTAACCTGATTCCCAGTAGCAGGAGTGGCTTGAGAGGAAATAAGGGTGGCTTGTGCGTGTCGATTATGGGAGGGCCGAATGATCAGAACTACCTCGTCTACCTTTTCACTTAAGTGAGCTTGCAAAATGGTTCGTCGCATCCCTTGTCCTTTGAGAATGATATTACCCCGATTAATTTCCAGGGGATTAAAAAGATCAATTTCACCTGGCGGGAGATTAATTTGAATCTTTTCTTTAGAAGGTAGTTCATCAATCAAGGCTTGCAGGGAAACAGCATCATCCTTCCCGTCATTGGGAATAATTTTGTAATCTACAGCATCAAGAATTTGGATACTACTCTGTTGAGCGATAATTTGCTTATTTAACAACAACGCATTCAAATCTCGAACTGGATGAAGAATGCCAGCAAACCCGCATAAAATCACCCCGAAGATAAACAACTGAGAGATAAATAAGAAACGAGAGGTACCAATTTTAGTAAACCTGACTAACCCTTTCCCTTCCGCCGAAATACTCTGATTACCTCGATTCGACCATTTCTGTTGAGCGAGATTCATTTGAGTCCAAATTTTGATTAGGGAGGACACCCACTGACCAACTAGCAGCAGAGGCAAATGAATCGGTTTGAGTAGAGAGTCACGTCCCCAGAAGATGACGATTAGCATCAACGGCCGAGAGAGGAAAATCCAACAGATCATCAAAGCCGTAACAATCAAGTTTCCTTGCAAAAAAGCAATTAACAGCAGTCCAGGGGTGAAGAGAGATGTCCAATAGCTAATCCGTTGGTCAAGGAAACAGTACCAAACAAAAAAACCTGTTTTCCAGGGGCCAAGACGAATCGCGCGATCGCTATTGCGTAGCATATTGCCAAACCAGCGCCGCATATTCTGGTAACCACGGTCAATCAATGACCCGGAGATTGTCTCGATCGAATAAACAATTACATCAGGGATATAGATCATGTCATATCCCCGTTGCAATAGCCAATACCAAGTGCTTTTATCGTCTCCTGAGAGAAACTTAAATCGACCCCACAGCCAATCGTCCAAAGTATCTTTTTCGAGCTGCTCGGCAAACGTTGGATGAAGAGCCGCTTCAGCACGAAATAGGGAGAAGCGTCCTGTTAGGCACATTACCTTGCTCGACAAACCAACGGAACACATTTGGTAGTGACGTTGGGACATGCGTAAGTGGAACCACTCTGAGAACACATAAGACCCCTCGACAATTGGCAACTCATCTGTGGTCAGCGCCCCCATTTTCGGAAACATCCGAAAAAAGGGTAAGCAATTACGCAAAGTCCCATCAGTAATCTCAGAGTCTCCATCCATCAAGGCCACAATTGTGTCTTCAGGAAGATTAAGGCGGGCTAGTTCTCGCAAGCCATCGGCCATCGCTTTGCGCTTGCCTTCACCTGTCTGTACCATCTGGATAAGACGAATAGAACTCAGCTCAGGATCAACTGATTTGAGAACTGACAGAATCGCCGCATTTTCCTGGTTACTACTGCTAGTCACTAGAACCGTGATTGGCTTGGCGAGACTTTTTGCCTCTGTCGCAATCACCCGAAATACCCGCTCTGTGATCCAGGGTTTTTCTTTGTAGGTTGGAACTAAAAAGCAAACTGGAGGTAATTGCTCAAGAGGAATTTGATTTGCCCGTCGCCGCCAACGTGGGAATACTAGGTGTAAATAAATGCGAGAGCGGATGACTTGAAACACCCACCAAGACCAGCGCCACGTACCAAGAATACCCAGTCCAACTAGACCAGATACCCCAAAACGAGCGATGCGCTCCGGGTCCCGTAGCAAGCACAGTCCAATAAATCCTAGCACTGCAAGTGACATTGCCCAGATTTTGTCTTGGAAAGGCAATCGCCCCTCTTGACTGGGCTGAGTTGAAGTTGATTTCATATCTCCCTTGTTTTCCTTGTCTCCCTGGTCTTCTCAACTACCTCATCCCCTTTTCCATGCCTTCTTGCCAAAGGTCAACTCAGCTTCCTGACCAATACCACAGAACTTTTGAGACTTGGCCTGCTCAGGAGTTGGTGGAATTCTGACAGTAACGAGTGCCAAAAGCTTTCCTTCTAATTTGGGTGGGATGGCAAGCTCAAGAGCTTGAACTTCCCTCAGTTTTGTTTGCTGATTAATGTCTTGAAATCGACTAATTGGCTGAATCAGCTCAACTTCACCAATGAGGATTTCTGAAGAGGTTTTCAAACGAACATTAACGGGTTTGTTAGGATCAATATCGTTGGCATCTTCAGCCATAACCACTGCTTCAACCCAAAGGTCGTTACAATCGAGCATGGTTAGAAGTGGTTCTGATTGGGAAATCCGTTCTCCTTGTTCGCGACTGGTTTTGTAGATAACTCCACTAAAGGGAGCCGACACTTCTAGAAGAGAGCGATCGCTTTGAGTATCTTTAATCTCGACTAATTGATTGGGGAGATTGGCGTAGAGGAGTTTGGCTTGCTTTAGTTGTCGCTTGGTGCTAGCGACTTGAGTCTCTAGGGTGTTGACCAAAGTTTCTTGCTCTTGAATAAGCTGTAGCAATTTTGCTCGTTGACTTTCAAAATCATCCTGATTGTCCATAACTACGCCGTTTTTGGAAGCATTAAACGACGTTTGGCTAGCGCGAAGTTCAGATCGAACTTGCTTTACTTCTGCTTCTGCTGATTGCCACGCCGACTGTAACTGCTCAACTTGGAGTCGGGAAACTGCACCGACATCTGCCAGCTTTTGGTAGCGTTCGTACTCTGAGCGAGCCGCTGTGGCCTTAGCAAGGGCTGCTTCAACAGCGGCTTTTTCTTGGCTTACGGTTTCTGAAGCAAGTTGCACATCTAGTTGCCGCACGGCTTGATTTTGACGCTCTAGCCCTTGCAACTGATTGTTGAGGGAAACGAGAGATTCTTTAGCTGCTGCCAGTTGAGCTTCTTTGACCCTAACCTGTCCATCGAGTTCTAAATTATCTAGTTCAGTGCGGATTTGCTCTTTTTCCTGGGAACGTGCTATTCGGGATAAGGCTTGTCCGTTCTCGGAATCAGGTTCGGCATCGATATCAATACGGGCAAGCACCTCTCCTGATTTAACCTCCGAACCAGGCCGAGCATAAAAGTCTTCAACTTTACCCTCAGCAGTCGATTGTAGCCGGACAATCTTACCGTTAACCATTCCTGTATTAACGTTGAGGTGCGTTAGGCGATATTGAATTGAGGTAACGCCAATGCCTGCTGCGGCCAAAGCCACAAGGACAAGACCACTCCCTGTCAGGAGTCGCCACCAGAGGGCTGGCTGTTGTTCCTCCTCGACTGGCACAAAGAGAATTTGCTCTGAGGAGGAAATTCGGTTAGTCCAATCCGGTTCAGGACTAGGCGCTTTGAGATAGTGACCTTGAATGAAATCTAAACCTACTTCCTCAACTAGATCTAGTGTCACAGCATCAGTGACAAACTTAGCAGCAATGTCACTCAAGGCTCGAACACCTTCTAGTGTTGCCTGGGTCAGGACGCGACTGTTGGGATCGGTTTTTAAGCGTTGGATTAACTGGCCATCTACTTTAACCAGATCCATTTCTAGTTGCTGGCACTCGAACAAAGTTAAATCACGGCTAGCAAAGTTGTCTAAAACAAGAGAACACCCTAAGTTTTTTAGTTCACGGGTAAAGCTCAAAACAGTGGAGAAGTCTTTGGCAATTGCCGCTTCGGTTAGCTCAAAACTCAGTTGCTTGGGTTCAATTCCTGACTGATCTAGAGTCGTTTGAATATATTCGATAAGGCTAAAGTCATCTAATCCCTCTCCTGAGAGATTAAGTGAAAGGTGTTGCCCTGGATGCTCTGCCAACAATTCTGTTGCTTGCCGAATAACTACTCGGTCAGTCTGTTGGAGCATACCAGCATGGGACAAAGAGGGTAAAAACTCCAGAGGAAGGTGCAAATTGCCCTGCTCATCTCGCCAACGAAGAAGAACCTCATTGTGTAAAACGTTACCCGTCTTGCGTTGATAAACTGGCTGAAACCAAAGTTCGAGTTGACCTTTCTCAAAGGTATCGGTTTGAGCTTGGATTACTGACTCTTTCGAGTTGAGAGACTCCAAAAACATAGGTTAAGTTCAAGGGTAGGTCAACGACTGCAGTGATATAAAAGACAACCCTGATGACATTTCTATGTCAAGAAAAAAAACAAATAAAATCTCTAAAAATTGTCAATGAAAGCACGACACAGTCAAACCATATTTATTAATAATCTCTTAAGAGAGCATTAATAGAGTTTGTTATGTTTACCTAAAAAATCTCTATGCTTTCCCAATTTTTCGGTAGATGCCAAGACTTAACAGATGAATTGATAATTAAAAATATTCCCTGAAAAAATAAAATAATTACTCTAGAAGTAGATGCCATTAGACAGTAATCATCTTAACTAAATTATACTTTTTTATACTAATGTGTCTACTCACAAATTGATAATAGGTGATTGACAATAAATGAATAGATAAAATGATATATAGCACATAAAAAGAGAAATGACATTCTCCTTAGGAAATAAGTTCTAGCCAGACAATGGCCAGATGTTATGGCAGCTAATTACGGGAAAGAGATTGTAGCAACATCTTTCCCGTGAGTCTACATTTGCAAAGGACGAGAACCCTCAGGACATCTAATTGTCGATGAGCTGTCAGTTGGCAGACTTGGCATAGCTGGTGGGGTGGTTGAGGGTTCTTCAGTTTCGCAAATTTGGGCAATAGTTGTTTTCTCTCCCTCGGTGTTGGTGGTAACAAAGACAGCACTGGTGTAGCTAGGAAGTTCAGCGTCTTTAGCTGTGGCCGTCATCATGACACTCTCAGTGTTATCTCCCTGGGGTAAAATTTGGTAACGGTAGAGTTCCGTTTCATCCCTAAGACCAACACTTATCTGTTCAAATTCCCTGGCAAATTTTCCCTGTTCTAGATAGTATGCCTGCTGTACTTGAGTCAGTGCAGACATATAGGTTTTGGCTTGACTAGTTTCGTCTTCTAACTCGGCTACATCAATTACTTCAATACCCTCAGGTACGACCGTCGATGCAGAAGTTTTATCTAAAAGTACCGCGCTTTCTTGAAACTCCGTTGGTCTAGGTAAACCGGGTTCAACTGCATTCAATTCTAAGCGTAGTTGATCATCTTCTGTAATCTCAAAAATTGTCAGAGCTACTTCTTCTGGCTTAAGTTGAATGTCAAGCTGCATCGGTTGAGTTGTCGGATCAATTCGGTAACTAACCTTAAGAGCAACAGGAGTACCATCATCTGACGGTACGACTAGAAATAAAACTCCATCTTCGGCAAAAATAAATTTAATTTCCTGATCCGATGCCGGATCTTTTGCCGTCCACTGTCCTAGTAACTTTTGAATAACGGCTTCAGTCTCACCAGTGTTTTGAGCCTGAACCTCAGACAAGACTGCATGAGTCTGAGCATGGACTGGCATCTCCACTGTAGTGAGGAAAGCAAGAAGCACTCCTTGAGCAATTAGCTGACCAGAAACAAACAGAGGTGAACGGTGACGGAGGTTACAAAGAATTTGGCTCATGGAAATAAGACCCAGCAACTGATTGGATTTTAGCAGTAGGTCTTAGTTGTAGGCTGAGCTAGAGCATCTGTCATCGCATGATACGTCGAACCTTATTTTTTGTCTGTTTACTGTTTGATTTTCAACTAGCGCAAATCGACATATTGGCATAAATCCTTATCTCTGAGAATTTGCCCCATTTTCTGGTACTCCCGGCGTATTGCTCGGATTAAATGCACCATCTCAATTACTCCACCATCATCTGCTGCTAGAAAGGCAGCTGTCAGGGCAATGTTACGAATATTTGCCCCTGTGATTTCAAAATTTTTTGCCAGAAACTCTAAATCTAGATTGGGGCTACATGGCGCATTTTTAGGGAAAATTCCTTGCCAAATTAGCTGACGATTCTTGGCATCTGGTAGAGAAAACTCGATAATAAATCGTAGTCGCCGCTCAAAGGCTGCGTCCATATTACTACGGAGATTGGTGGTTAAAATGGCAATGCCTTCATATTCCTCCATTTTTTGCAGCAGATAACCTACTTCGATATTGGCGTAGCGATCGCGTGCGTCTTGAACTTCGGAACGTTTACCAAATAAAGCATCTGCTTCGTCAAATAAGAGGATGGCATTAGAATTAGTTGCTGCACTAAAAATTCGATTGAGGTTTTTCTCTGTCTCTCCAATGTATTTACTAACTATTTGAGATAAATCAATTTTATAAAGGTCTAGTTGCAGTTGATGGGCGATTACCTCTGCTGCCATCGTTTTTCCTGTACCAGGGGGACCAGAAAACAAAACATTTAAGCCTTTACCTAAAGATAATTTCTCGGCAAAACCCCATTTTTGATGAACTAAATCTCTATATTCGGCTTCTTTACAAATATCTTGTAGTTGTGTTAGTTGATTTTGGTGTAGTACAATATCATTCCAGGTATGTTTTGGCTCAATTTTCCTGGCAAGGCTAGCTAAATCGTGACCAGATTGAGCGCGAGCTGCACTACATAAGTTAATAAATGATAGTTGTGGTTGGGCTATTGAGGATATTTGTTGCCAACGGGTGGTATTACAGGCAGTGGCAACGGCATCGGCAATTTGGTCTGGGGTAAGACGGAAGCGATCGCTCAATATATCTAACTCTTGATCTTCAATGCTGATTTGTACTGCTTGCAGGTGAGTTTGCCAAGCTACCCGACGTTGGTTAGATTCAGGAATTGTAAAGGGAACTGTAATTACGCTATTAGCACCTATGGTTGTAGGTATCCAATTTTCTACCCCAGCAAGGATAGTAATACTCTGATTTTTCTCCAGTTCTCGGAGGAATGATTGATAGGCAATTTGATGTTGCTGTATGTAGAGAATATCGAAATTATCCAGATACAGCAACCGATTAAAAAACCAAGCTTCTCGAAATACAAGCTGTAGTTTTTCCTCAAAGTTGGCTTTATCTCCTATTATCTTGGCTAAGTCTGCAACTAACAAAGAAACTGCCAAGGTTTTGGCAAGAGTTTCGGCTATGCGGCGTTTCCCTGTGCTATCGGTTCCTTGAAAATAAAGCAGTAAGGGTTGTTGTTGCCAGTCTTCTGTTACTAAAGTTTGTAATTTTGTTTGTACATCTGCCTTAAGATATAAAGTATGAGAAAATGGAGTTGGTTCTAACAGTTGACAACTAGCAGTGAGTCGGGAATCTAACCCTGGTTGATGCAATAGAAACCTGACTACTTGGGAATCTAGGGTGAGGTGTTGAGAAAGTAGGGTTGGTGCTGAGGAAAGATGTAATAAGCGATGGTGTATTAAAGGTGCGTTGGTAGTGAAATGTTTTCGTCTTGATAATTTTTCGGTAATGTTAGAGCAGAGTAAGTTTAAGACCAAATCTACTGTTGGTCTAATCTTCGTCATGTCATCTTGGAGATAAGCATAAACCTGTTCATAGTGACGCTCTAATTCAGGAGCAAGAGTAATTGCCAGTATATCTAAGTCAAAGGGAGATAAACTGAAGGTCTTTTGCAACCAAGCCAAGGATGAATCTGACCGAATTTGAATTGATGTTTGCTCTGATGATATATCCGCTTTTTGCAACCATGATATTTCTACTTCTCCATCGGCTTTTTGTTGTGTTTGCAGCAGGGAAATAGCTTGGCTGAGGAGTCGATCTAATCTTTGCAGGAGAGGTTGCAATCCATTTAAATCAGCACTGATTTCTACTTCTAGGGAGATAGGGGGGGGAAATATCTGCGCTTCTGCTGTTAAATCCACGGGATATTCCTTGAGTGAGCAGTTGTTATTTTAGCGATTGATTGAAAAGGCGCTCACATTTTATTAAGTATGGTGTGTTAGCGATCGCGTAAAGCACCGTTGTTTTGAATAAAATGTAATACACCTTGCAAAAGCTGCTAATTTTGTCAATAGTATGGTAGCTTACCTTATTCTATAATTCTAAGTAAATCAGAGAAAAGTAACGATGGCAGCTAAAGATACATTTCATTATGAAACTTTTTTTAAGCGAGAGTTTGCACAAATTTCAGTAGAGAGATATCAGATTAAACAAATTATTTATGACCCAAGTCAAGAGGTAATTGTGCAATGGATACCATAGAGTCTTATCGCAATATCATTCAGTCGTTGTTGACGGCTTATGCTACTGTCCCAATAGCCAATGGTAGGATTGATTGCTACACGGTTTTTGATACAAAACAAGACCATTACATGGTTATGAATGTGGGATGGGATGGTCATCGCCGGGTCTATGGTTGTGTCTTACATTTGGATATTAAGGAAGGAAAGATTTGGATTGAGCAAAATATGACGGAAATGAGAATCGCTCAAGAACTTGTTGAGTGCGGGGTTGCAAAAGAAGATATAGTGCTTGGGTTCCAAGCTCCTGAAATGCGGGAATATACGGGCTATGGAGTGGTTTAATTGTATCTGAGCTGGTGTGTTAGCGATCGTGTAAGGCAGTGATGATTGCAGTAATTGATAGAACACCTATGTCGTTTGTTCATTATCAATTGTTGAATAAAATCTCCAAACGGGTTATGAACCAGACATTATAGTCTGCAAGTAACGAGAAAATTCTCAGATGGAAAATTGAGAATTGTTCTCTCATCACCCCATCACCCCATCACCCCGTCCCCCCGTCTGTCCCAATAAGACAAATTAAACCCATGACGGCTTAGAACAGCTGCTCTAGTTTTTCGTAGAGGATTTCTATCGCACAGGTAAAGTCGATACTGGCAAATTCGAGGGTGTCACCTGCGCGATAAATCTGAGGAACCCAGAGGTTATCAGACTTACGCATAAAGCACTCAACCAGGATTTGTTTTTGGTGAACCAGAATATATTCTTCAAGTTCTGCGATCGCTTTGTAGTTAGAAAACTTATCCCCTCGATCAAATGCTTCAGTAGAATCTGATAACACCTCAATAATTAGTTTGGGATGCAAGATAAAATCTTCGTCAGAAACCCGATATTTGTTCTTTTACGCTCGAAAGCAGAAGATAGAAGGCAGAAGCCTTGGTCATCGCAATAATGAGTATCGGAGACTCTCTAGAGAGTAAAAAAGACTCTTTAATCAGTATCGGAGACTCTCTAGAGAGTAGAAAAGACTCTTTAATCAGTATCCGGGACTCTCTAGAGAGTAAAAAAGACTCTTTAATCAGTATCCGGGACTCTCTAGAGAGTAGTTAAGCTCTGGTGGGGTGCTGCTTGACGCGATCGCACTCGTAGAATTAGCGTGTCTTAGGGTCAGGGTACAGTAGATAAAAGCTTTTTCCTCACATACTCATTTTTGGTAATTAGCTTTTGTGTCCTTAATGTAATAAGTTGCAAATTTTATTGATAAAACTTTAGATAATAATCTGGGTTGTCTGTAGGCAGATACTTGTTATGATTGATGCGCTAAGGTCTTTACTTCATTAATAGTTGAATGGGTACAGTTTAAAACCAATAACCTTATTGCACTGAGAAATGCTTGACTCCTTAGACACCACCCTAGAATCGCTGTTAAAGCGAGAACTTCCCCCGGATGTGCCGTCGGTTGACACAGAGGTTTTCATCAGTTTTGATACACCTTATCAAGGAGCAATAAAACAAAAACCTGCCATTAATTTTTTTCTTTATGATGTGCGGGAGAATCTAGATTTACGGAGCAGTGCTTGGTCAGTGGAACGCAATGGTAATGGTAGGGCAGTTAAGAAACGCCCCCCTGCTAGGGTAGACTGTTCTTACTTAATTACCGCTTGGCCTAAAACTGAAGATGATATCCAGACAGAACACCAACTTTTAGGGGAAGTAATGAAGGTGTTGCTGCGTTATCGGCAAGTTCCTGAAGGTTTTGTGGCAGATAACTTAGCTGAACAGGAAATGCCTCTGAGGTTGATTAGTTTGCGTCCTAGTAATTTACAAAGTTTTGGGGAATTCTGGCAAGCAATGGGGGGAAAGGATGGGACTAAACCTAAGGTTGTCTTGCATTGTACCGTTACTATTTCTGTTCCTGTTGATGTGGTAGGAGAGGAAACAGGATTGGTAGGGGTTTATATAGGGGAAGGGAATAGGGAATAGTTTTAGAAGGGAATAGGCAATAGTTTTAGAAGGGAATAGGGAATGGGGAATAGGGAGTAGAGAGTAGGGAGTAGGGGTAACTATGCTGGAAATAAGTCTATCTAACCCACAGGTGGCGATCGCAGGTAGGGTTTTAGAAGGAGAAACGGAAAAGGCAATTTCTGGTGCAATGGTTGAAATAATTGCTATGCCAGATAAATTCCAAACTATTTTATCCCTGAAGGCACTGCAATATGGCTGGCAATGGTCAAAAATGAGGGAGCGATGCGATCGCAAAATTACTACCAGTGATGGTTATTTTCATTTTGTTAAGTTACCTCCAGGGGAATACATTTTAGAGGCATCCTTACCTGGAAGGGGCACTCGATATAATTCTGTTCAAAAAACCGTAAAAGTTGCTGACTCCATCAAGGGTAAAATATCTACGGTGGTGGCTGATATTGTTCTTTTACCCACAGGAATTAAAGGAACAGTTACTGATGCCGATGAGCCGAACAAGGCGATTGTCAATGCTAAAGTACAAATACAAGGTAGTAGAGATTGGATCTTAACTGACCAAGAAGGTAATTATCGCTTACTAGGTTTAGAATCCTCAAAATCAGGTCAGCGCACTGTAAACCTAATTATCTCTGCAACAGGTTATCAACAAGTTTCCCTCTCAGTTGTAATTAAACATGGAGTTGTAATTAGCAATCAAAATTTTTCCCTGAAACAACAATAAATCATCAATTAAAAATCAGGAGTAATAGCCATGCCAACCTATCTTTCTCCAGGTGTTTACGTTGAAGAAATTTCTTCCGGTTCTGCTCCCATCACAGGGGTAGGAACTAGTGTTGCGGCTTTTATTGGTACTGTCAACGCCAATGCTTCGTCATCAAATGATACTAACACCCCCTCAATCAAGTCTGTTGGTAGTGCCGCAAGTCCCGTGGATATTGGTGAAGGCAAAGGTGGAAACCAAAAAAATTATTCCTTGCCTCCAGGAGATTACCCAGTAGTAAGTAATGGAGGAACTTATGGCTTTTTCGTTGATGGCAATCCTGTTGAGTTAGATGAGCAAAATCCGATTACCAATAATGATACAGATAAGTATGCAACGGTAAAGTTCAAAGAAACTATAGATGCCGGATTGAAAATTACCGGATATTACCAAGTTGAAATACCTTTCACACCAAATCCAATCGCTACAAATATTGCTCAACAAGGTGAAATAAAACTCTGTACCAACTTTAGTGAATTTAGTAAATTCTTTGGTGACTTTTCTAGTGATGCACCCGTTGGACAGAATATTTTAGCCCATGCAGTGTATGGCTTTTTCCGGAACGGGGGAACTCGCTGTTATGTGACCTTGATAACTGGAGAAAGTGAAGTTAGTGGTGTAATAGAAGCTTTTGAAGCTATTGATGAAATTACCATTGTCGCCGCCCCAGGAAACTTGGCTTTGAGGGATGATATTAAAGACCACTGTGAAAAAATGGGCGATCGCATCGCTGTTCTAGATACAGAGGAAACAATTGACCTGAGCAGTGCAGATGCCATTAATAGCCTTAAACCTTTCAATTCTAGCTATGCAGCTGTGTATTTCCCCTGGATTCAAGTTTACGATCCTGCTAGCAAGAGTAATATTTATATTCCTCCTAGTGGTCATATTGCTGGAGTTTACGCACGAGTTGATGGACAAAGGGGAGTACACAAAGCTCCTGCCAATGAAACTATCTTGGGAGCATTAAATTTAAAATATAATCTCAGCAAAGCTAAACAAGATGGATTCAACCCTGATGGAATTAACTGTATTCGTAGGTTAAATGGTAATATCCGCGTCTGGGGTGCGCGTACTTTGGGTGGTGATGCCAATACAGAGTTTAAATACGTAAATATTCGCCGCCATTTTAGTTACTTACGAGACTCCATTGATAAAGGAACTCAGTGGGCAGTTTTTGAACCCAATGACTCCGAACTTTGGGCAAAAATTCGCCGTAATGTCACTGCTTTTCTGTTGAACGAATGGCGCAAAGGAGCATTATTTGGCACAACACCCCAGGAAGCTTTTTATGTGAAATGTGATGAAGAAACTAACCCTCCAGAAATTCGGGATTTAGGTCAAGTTGTCACAGAAATTGGGGTAGCTGTAATTAAACCCGCAGAATTTGTGATTTTCCGTATCAGTCAATGGGATGGTTCGGGGGAATAGTTTTAGAAGGGAATAGGGAATAGGGAATAGGCAATAGTTTATAAGGCAATAGGCAATAGGCAATAGTTTAGAAGGGAATAGGGAATAGGCAATAGGCAATAGTTTATGAGGCAATAGGGAATAGGCAATAGGCAATAGTTTATAAGGCAATAGGGAATAGGCAATAGGCAATAGTTTAGAAGGGAATAGGCAATAGGGAATAGTTTATAAGGGAATAGGCAATAGGGAATGGGTGTTTCTTATGCAAGCTAATCAGCTTAAAATTCCGGGTATTACTCTCCAGAATATAGTTCCGACACCAGAACCTGAATTTCTGACAGGTGTTCCCGTTTTCTTTGGCTTGGCAAAAGCTGTTGATAATAAACCCAAAAAGCTAGCTTTGGGGACTCAGTTTGACCAAGGTTTTAGTCAGGTGACGGGATACTTGGGAGATGCAGTAAAAGGATTTTTTGCCAATGGAGGTAGTCTTTGTTATGTCATTGCTTTAGCGGATAACACTCTTGAAGCACTGCAAGCTGGTTTAGAAGAAAGTGAAGTCCTGGAAAATACGGATTTAGTTTGTACTCCGGATATCATGCTTGCAACGGATGCGGACGTTATGCAAATGCAGCAAGCAGTTTTAGAACATTGTCACCGAATGGGCGATCGCTTTGCTATTCTTGACGCTGTCAATAGTACTGATTTAGAAACACTCAAGGGACAAAAACTGGCACTTTCTAGTCGTAATGGAGCATTATATGCACCTTGGCTAAAAATCGAGAATTTGACAGATTCAACTAAGCTTAAGTCTATTCCTCCCTGTGGTCATATTGCCGGAACCTATGCTAGTTCAGATCGAAAAATAGGAGTACATGGTGCACCTGCTAATATTCTCCTGGAAGGAGTACTAGATTTAAGTTTTTCCCTCACTCAATCACAACACGAACAACTCAATCTTCCCAATGAACCAGGAGTAAATTGTATTCGTAGCTTGCGAGGACGGGGGATAAGAGTCTGGGGAGTGCGTACCCTTAGTCCTCTGCCAGAATGGCAATATGTCAATGTTTGTCGCTTATTTCTCACTTTTGGACGCTGGGTAAATCAGAACTTAGCTGATACGGTATTTGAACCGAATGATTTCCCTTTATGGATACGATTGCAAAGAGAATTAAGCGTTTATTGTGAATCTTTGTGGCGACAAGGTGCTATCCAAGGTACTCTTCCCCAAGAGGCATTTTATGTTAGATGCGATGCTGAAACTAATCCCCCTGAAAATCGGGAGATGGGACAGGTAGTAGCAGAAGTGGGTTTGGCCCCCACAATTCCAGGGGAGTTTATTAAACTTTTGCTGGTTCAAAGTGTTAGCGGGATTACGGTTGGAGGGAATAGATAATAGGGAATAGGGAATAGGCAATAGGGAATAGTTAGGAGGGAATAGGCAATAGGAGGGAATAGGCAATAGGAGGGAATAGGCAATAGGAGGGAATAGGCAATAGGAGGGAATAGGGGGGAATAG